>NZ_RZQG01000292.1:0-6485 GCF_003998635.1 Mesorhizobium sp. M7D.F.Ca.US.004.03.1.1 | reverse complement strand
AGTAGACGCCGGCGTCGCGCAGATACTGGTCGGCGCGGGCGAAACGCTGGCCGAGTTTCTCAGGCCCCAGCTCGTCGAGCGCTTCGATGAAGTGCTTCCAGACCGGGCGGGGATTGCCTGACGCATCGACCATCTCGTCGACGACGCCGTCGATCGGCTGGTAGTGCTCCAGCAGGCTGTGGATCTGCGGCTTGCCGCGTACCCTCTTGTGATTCCCCTTTGCCATCGCTGATCAGAGTCTTGCCGGCCGCCGAAGGTCAAGGGTCATCGGGAAATCTTCCGCCGGTTGTTCCTCATGGATCACATAGGCGGATGGCGTATGGCCGCGCGGTTCGAAGCGGGCGAGCCGCCGAGCTTCCGCCTCGTTGCCATTGACCGGAAAGGTATCGTAATTGCGCCCGCCGGGATGAGCGACATGGTAGACGCAGCCGCCGACCGCACGGCCCGACCAGCGGTCATAGATATCGAACACCAGCGGCGTGTTGACCGGCAGCGCCGGATGCAGGCCCGATGCCGGTTGCCAGGCCTTGAAGCGGACGCCCGCCACCGCCACTTCGCGGTTGTCCGTCGCCTTCATCGGCACGACACGGCCGTTGCAGACGACCGCATGGCGCTCCGGGTTCAGCCCTTCAGTCTTGACCTGCAGCCGTTCGACCGAGGAATCGACGAAGCGCACGGTGCCGCCGATCGCGCCTTGCTCGCCCATGACATGCCAGGGTTCGAGCGCCTGCCGCAGTTCCAGCTTGATGCCAGCGTGTTGAACCTCGCCGCAGAACGGGAAGCGGAATTCGAGCTGGGCATCGAACCATTCGGGCCTGAATTCGAAGCCGTTGAGCTTGAGGTCGTCGAGCACGTCGAGGAAATCGGCCCATACGTAATGCGGCAGCATGAAGCGGTCGTGCAGCGACGTGCCCCAGCGCACGAAGCGGCCGTCGAGCGGGCTCTTCCACGCGCGGGCAATGATCGCCCTAACAAGCAGTTGCTGCGCGAGGCTCATGCGCGCGTTGGGCGGCATCTCGAAGCCGCGGAACTCGACCAACCCCAGCCGGCCGGTCAGTCCGTCCGGCGAGAACAGCTTGTCGATGCAGATTTCCGAACGGTGCGTATTCCCGGTGACGTCGGTCAACAAATTGCGGAACAGCCGGTCGACCAACCAGGGCAAGGGTGCCGCGCCCTGGTCCGGATGCGGCACCTGCGCCATCGCGATCTCGAGTTCGTAGAGCGAATCGTGACGCGCCTCGTCGAAGCGCGGCGCCTGGCTGGTTGGGCCGATGAACAGGCCCGAGAACAGGTAGGACAGCGAGGGACGCCGCTGCCATTGCAGCACCAGGCTCTTCAACAGGTCCGGCCGGCGCAGGAACGGACTGTCATTGGGCGTCGCGCCGCCGACCACGACATGGTTGCCGCCGCCGGTGCCGGTGTGACGGCCATCGATCATGAACTTGTCGGCGCCAAGCCGCGTCTGCCGCGCCTCCTCGTAGATCGCCGTCGTCGTCGCAACGCAATCCTGCCAGTTGGACGCCGGATGGATGTTGACCTCGATGACGCCGGGGTCGGGCGCCACGCGGATGACGTTGAGACGTGGATCGTGCGGCGGGCCATAGCCCTCGATATGCACGGGAAGACCGATCGCCTTTGCCGCGTTCTCGGCCGCCGCAACCAATTCCAAATAGTCTTCCAGCGCCTCGACCGGCGGCATGAACACGCACAGCCGCCCATCACGCGGCTCGACCGAAAGTGCGGTGCGCACCGCGCCGCCGATCTCGGTGATCTCCTGCTCGACCCGGTCCTGTTGGCCGGTCGCCGCCGTGAAGGACACCGCCTGCTGGCGGCGCGCCATCTCATCGGCGCCTTCCAGTTCGGCCGGAGCAGCGGAGGGCAGTATGGCTTCGCGCGCGGGCAGCGGGCCGCGTGGCAGCGACGGATCGACCGGCACGATGTAAGGAAACTGCTCCGGCGGTACATAGGGCAACGTGCCGAGTGGCAAGCGGTAGCCGACCGGTGAATCCCCGGGCACCAGGAACAGCCGGCCGCGCCGCGTCTTCCATTTTTCCGAGCGCCAGCGCGGCCCCGACGCCTGGCTGTTCCAGCGCTGGACGGGAAGCACATAGCCGGACGGTTTGGTCAGCCCGCGTTCGAAGACTTTTGCCATGCGGCTGCGTTCTTCGGGGTCCTCCAGCTTGGAGTTAGAGGGATCAACATTGTCCGGCAGCTTGCCTTCCTTGAGCAGCCACTCGGCCGGATCCTCATAGGCTTCGCTGACCATGGTCTTGTCGATGCCGAGTTCACCGGCAATCGCGGTCAGCAGGCTTTCGGCCTGTTTCGGGCCGATATCAGCCTCGCTCTTTTCGCGGGCGATCAGCGACGGGTCGCTCCACACCGGCTGGCCATCGGCGCGCCAGTAGAGCGAGAAGGTCCAGCGCGGCAGGCTTTCGCCCGGATACCATTTGCCCTGGCCGTAGTGGAGAAAGCCTCCCGGCGCAAAGCGCTCACGCAGTTTTCGGATCAGTTCATCAGCCTTTTCGCGCTTGGTCGGGCCGACGGCGGCGGTGTTCCATTCGGCCGACTCGAAATCGTCGATCGACACGAAGGTCGGCTCGCCGCCCATGGTCAGCCGCACATCGCCGGCCGCAAGCGCGGCATCCACCTTGTTGCCGAGCGCGTCGAGCGCCTGCCAACTTTCATCCGAGAATGGCTTGGTGATGCGCGGATGTTCAGCGATGCGATCGACTCGCATCTCGAAGCCGAATTCGACATTGGCGAAGCTCGCCATGCCGGAAATCGGAGCAGCATTGCGAAAATGCGGCGTCGCTGCCAGCGGCACATGGCTTTCGCCGGTGAGCAGACCCGATGTCGGATCGAAGCCGATCCAGCCGGCTCCGGGAAGATAGACCTCGCACCAGGCGTGCAGGTCGGTGAAATCCACCGCGGTTCCCGGCGGGCCGTCGAGCGCGGCGAGGTCGGGCTTGAGCTGGATCAGGTAGCCGGAGACGAAGCGCGCGGCGATACCGAGATTGCGCAGGATCTGCACCAGCAGCCAGCTCGAATCCCGGCACGATCCCTTGGCGGCAGCCAGTGTTTCCTCCGGCGAGAACACACCGGTTTCCATGCGCACGATATAGGCGATCTCGCGCTGCAGCCGGGCATTGAGGTCGACCAGGAAATTGACGGTATTGGCAGCGCTGCGGTCAATGGTCTTCAGCAGGGTCGACAGCAGCGGTCCGGCCGGTTCCGGGGTGCGATAGATGGCGAGATCGTCGCGTATTTCTTCCGGATACTCGAACGGAAACGCCTCGGCCGACGGCTCGACGAAGAAATCGAACGGATTGTAGACCGTCATGTCGGCAACGAGGTCGACCTCGATCTTCAGCTCGGTCACCGGCTCCGGAAAGACAAAACGGGCAAGGAAGTT
Source organism: Mesorhizobium sp. M7D.F.Ca.US.004.03.1.1 (assembly GCF_003998635.1). Taxonomy (NCBI): domain Bacteria; kingdom Pseudomonadati; phylum Pseudomonadota; class Alphaproteobacteria; order Hyphomicrobiales; family Phyllobacteriaceae; genus Mesorhizobium; species Mesorhizobium sp. M7D.F.Ca.US.004.03.1.1. The sequence continues at coordinate 3,073 of NZ_RZQG01000292.1, read as the reverse complement.
GCCGTAGGGGTCCTGCTGCAGATTGACGAAATGGTTCGCCGGCTCGACCTTGAGCGAATGGCTCAGCACCTTGGTGCGGGAATGCGGCGCCGGCTGCAGCCTGATGATCTGGGGGCCGAGAACCACCGGCCGATCGTATTTGTAGTGGGTCAGGTGATAGACGGCTGCCAGAATTGCCATGGTGCCCCGGAAGTCGGCGTTTCAATCCGCCGAACCCTGACACATCTGGCGGCCATTCTCCAAGCAGAGATGTTGCGGTGCACCTAATTAAGCAACGGTTGCCGGCTTAAGGTGTGTTGAGATTCAGCTCAGGCCGAGTCGAAAATGGTGGCTTCCGAGAACCGGAGCGGAGCGTACTTTTCGTACGTGAGCACCGGAAGCGCAGGAAGCCACCGTTTGCAGGCCGGCCTCACCTGAATATCGACACAGCTTAGAAGAACGCCTGGATGCCAGTCTGCGCCCGTCCCAGGATCAGCGCGTGCACGTCATGCGTGCCCTCATAGGTGTTGACCGTCTCCAGGTTCTGCGCATGGCGCATCACGTGGTAGCCGATCTGGATGCCGTTGCCGCCATGCATGTCGCGGGCCTGGCGGGCGATGTCGAGCGCCTTGCCGCAATTGTTGCGCTTGACGATCGAGATCATTTCCGGCGCCATCTTGCCTTCATCCAGCAACCGCCCGACGCGCAAGGATGCCTGCAGCGCGAGCGCAATCTCGGTCTGCATGTCGGCGAGCTTCTTCTGGTAAAGCTGCGTGCCGGCCAGCGGCTTGCCGAACTGTTTGCGGTCGAGGCCATACTGGCGGGCACGATGCCAGCAATCTTCCGCCGCACCCATCGAGCCCCAGGAAATGCCGTAGCGGGCCCGGTTGAGGCAGCCGAACGGTCCGCCGAGGCCCTTGGCGTTGGGCAGCAGCGCATCCTCGCCGACCTCGACGCCTTCCATCACCACTTCGCCGGTGATGGAAGCCCGCAGCGACAGCTTGCCACCGATCTTCGGCGCCGAAAGCCCTTTCATGCCCTTTTCCAGCACGAAGCCACGGATCTCGTCCTTGCCGTTTTCGCCCTTCAACTTCGCCCAGACGACGAACACATCGGCGACCGGCGCGTTGGAAATCCACATCTTCGAGCCGGAGAGCCTGTAGCCGTTGGCGGTCTTCTCGGCGCGCGTCTTCATACCACCCGGGTCGGAGCCGGCATCCGGCTCGGTCAGGCCGAAACAGCCAATCCACTCGCCACTGGCGAGCTTGGGCAGGTACTTCTTACGCTGCTCGTCCGAGCCGTAGGCGTAGATCGGATACATCACCAGCGACGACTGCACTGACATCATCGAGCGATAGCCCGAGTCGACACGTTCGACTTCCCGCGCGACCAGCCCATAGGTCACATAATTGGCGCCGAGCCCGCCGAATTCCTCGGGGATGTTGATGCCGAGCAGACCGGCCTCGCCCATTTCGCGGAAGATCGCGGTGTCGAAGGTCTCGTTGAGATAGGCGTCCTCGATCCGCGGCGCCAGCTTGTCGGCGGCAAAGGCCGCCGCGCCGTCGCGAACCATGCGCTCGTCTTCCGAAAGCTGGTCCTCGATCAGGAACGGGTCTTCCCAGACGAATGCATTCTTGTCGGCGGCCATGGCGTTCTCCCAACCAGTGTATGTCGCCCAAAAGTGTAAGCGGTTTGGGATGACATGCATGAAGCAAAATCTTGGCCCGGCTTATCGGCCTGCGCCCTGAAAAAATCAAACGAAATTGCTTCACCGATCAATGAGCGTTAGGAATGGATCATGAGTGTCCAGCGCCGCCTTTTGCCCAACATCAGCGCCCTTGCCGCCTTCGAGGCGGTGGCCCGCCTGGGCAGTTTCACCGCCGCCGCCCAAGAGCTGGATCTGACCCAGGGCGCCGTTAGCCGGCAGATCAGATTGCTGGAAGATCAGTTCGGCCGCCGACTGTTCGAACGCGACAGCCGCAATGTCAGGCTGTCGACACCAGGCGAAATCTATGCCGAAGCGGTGCGGTCAGCGCTTGGCCAACTGCGTGACGCAGCCCTTGGATTGATGAGCAATCGGCATAGCGGCATCCTGAACCTTGCCATATTGCCGACCTTCGGCACGCGCTGGCTGATGCCGATGATCCCCGATTTCGTCGAAAACAATCCTGACATCACCATCAACTTCGTCACCCGTGTCGGCCGCTTCGACTTCACCAGGGAGCGGCTGGACGCCGCCATCCACTATGGCCTGCCGGACTGGCCGGAGGCCGACTCGACACTGCTGGTGCGCGAAACGGTGGCGCCGGTGGTGTCGCCCGAATTCCTCGCCGGCCGCGCCATCGCCACACCGGCCGATATCGGCCGCCTGCCGCTGCTGCACATGGCGACGCGCCCTGGCGCCTGGACTGAATGGTTCGAGCATCAGGGCCTCAGCGCGCCGACTGGGCCGGGCATGCAGTTCGAGCAGTTCGGCACCGCCGCCCAGGCTTGCATGGCCGGGCTCGGCGTCGCGCTGCTGCCGTTGATTCTCATCGCGGGAGAATTGCAGCGCGGCCAGTTGGTGCCCGCGCCCGGCCAGCCCATGCAGAGCCGCAGCGCCTATTATCTCGTCGTCCCGCACGACAAGCGCGGCCATCCGCCGGTCGCCAGCTTTCGCGATTGGCTGCTGGGCCAGGTTGAGAAGGAGCCGGCTGTTCTGGCGTGGTAGCTACTTCCGCTTCAGCGCATCTGCCAGCGCCGCACCGAACGCGCCTTGCTGCGCCGGCCGTTCCGGCTGGCGCTGTGGCGCCGACGAGCGTGGCACTGGCCTGTCGCCACCATTGTCGCGCGGCCCGCCGCCCTTCGATGCGCCGCCTTCGCCGCCATCCTTGCGCATGGAAAGCGCTATGCGCTTGCGCTTGATGTCGACGTCGACGACGCGCACCTTGACCACGTCGCCGGCCTTGACCACCTCATGCGCATCCTTGATGAAGCGATCGGCCAGTTGCGAGACATGCACCAGCCCGTCCTGATGGACGCCGATATCGACGAAGGCGCCGACGGCATCGACGACATCAAGGATCTGAAGCCCGGCATGCTGCTGGAAGGCACC
>NZ_RZQG01000291.1:0-6489 GCF_003998635.1 Mesorhizobium sp. M7D.F.Ca.US.004.03.1.1 | reverse complement strand
GCCTGGAACAGGATGGGGCGAGGGTAAATCTACCCTTCCATCTGGGCGAGCAGGGCCAGCATCACATCGGCCGAGGGCATCGGCAGAACGGCCTCAATTTCCGCCGGCCGTACGCCGGCGATCGCTGCATCGGCGCCGCCAGTGACGGTGCCGAGAGGTCCGCGAAACCCGTGCTTCGTCCAGGCGAGTTCCTGCAGCTTCGGGCTGGTCAGGGCCTCCAGCAGCCTGTCGGCGGCCGGATCGATGACGATCAGCGGATGCGCCGAATAGACGGTCGGTCTGGGGTAGAGGATTTCGGGCTTGGCGCCTATGCCGGTCTGCACCCTTTGCCAGCGTGCCGGATCGGCGAGCGCCCATTCGACCAGCTGGTTTTCATAGCCGACCACCATCGGCTCGGCGCCCAGGCCACCGGCAATGTACTGGTCGAACAGCTTTCCCGACGACGACGACTTCAGGCCCATGCTGCGGAAGATCGCCTTGGCCTCGTCACCGTGCTGGGCAAGCAGTTCCTGCGTCGCCACATCGCCGCTCATCAGGCTCAGCACCAGGCCGGCGAACATGAAGCCGGAATTGGATCGGTTGGGGTCGGTGGAGACGATGCGTGCCCGGCCGTAGAGTTCGTCTATGCCGAGGTTCGACCAGTTCTTGCCGGCCAATATGGCGTCAAGCAACGCCTTGAGGTCGAGCTGGTTGTAGCCGCCCTTGGCGGCGACCGTGACCAGCCCGCTCTTCTTCAGGCCTTCGACTACCGGTCCCCATGTGTAGACGACGATCGGCGAGTTGAGCACCACCTGGTCGTTTCGGATCGCCACGCCGCTTTTGCGTGCCAGGTCGACCATGATCGACGACGACGGCCACAGGAACTGCGGCTTCTGCGACAGAAGTGCGGATTCGCGCACCATTTCGACGGAGCCGGCGACGCGTGGATCGAGTTCCAGCCCGTAGCCGCCCAGCGCATGGACGACATCCGGATCGGCTAGGAAGGCCTGCTTCTCGCCGCCGATGAAGCCGAACAGATGCGCCTTGTTGCCGAGATAGCCACGGAACTCCGGACGGTCCTTCAGTGTCAGATAGCCACCCGTGCCGGCGGCGGCGGCACCCAGCAGACCCAGTCCGAAAGCGCGGCGCGAAATGGCCATCAGCGACCGATATCCTCTTTCAGCGACTCCTGTATGAGTCGCAGGTCAACGTCGAGCGTGCCGAGTTCACTGTCGGCCAGACTGTCGGCGTAATGCACGAAGGCGTCCTGAAGCTTGGTGATCACCGCGCCGACATTGGTCAGCCGCGCCTGGCTGGGCGCACGCCGGTTGGCCAACGCCGCGTAGCCTTCCGACACCTCGGCCGCCTGTGGCAAATAATAGGTGAGAAATCGCCGCACGGCAGGCGCACTTTCGGGCTTGGCTTCGACCCTGGTGATCACATCGGCGGCGATGTCCGACAGGTTCTTCACCTTTGCCGCCATGTCCTTGTCGGGAATGGTGCGGGCGGTTGCGGCCAGGCGGTCCGCCGCCGGCTGGGCCTGCGCCAGCAACTCGCGCGCAAACGCAACCCGGCTGCCGCCGATCGAGCTGAGGTCGAGCCCTTCGAACAGCTGACGCGGCGCCAGCACGAACACAAGCCCGGCAAAGACCAGCGCGGCGATAACCACCGACACCAGGAACGGGAAATGCGTGAGAAAACTCAAACCGATCAGCAGCACCGCCGAGACGAGGCCCGCCACGATCCAGTTCCAGTCGTTGCCGAACAAGCCACGCATCCTAGCCGCGCATCTCAGTTGTAGCCCCGGGCGGCGCGGAAGGCGCCTGCCAGATCGCCGCTGCCATCGAATACGCGCGCCGAAGTTGCCTTGGCAAGGCTGTCGAGCTGGCTCTTGTCGGCATCGCCGAAGGTGATGCCAAACACCGGCACGCGCGCCGGCGCGCTGCGCCACTGGCTTAGAAACAGGTCGGCGCTGCCGTCGGTGCGGCCATCTGTCATAATGACGATCGCCGGCAGATATTTCGACAGATCCGCTGTTGCCGTGATCTGCTGCAGCGCCTGCTGGGCACAGGCATACATGTCGGTGCCGCCGCCGGCATGCTGGTCCGCGACGGCAGCCAGCAACTGGGCTTGCCCGGCAGCATCGCCGGTCGCTTCGAAATTGGCGCGCACGGCACTGTCGAACGGCAGCACGAAGATGCGGTCGGACGGCGTCCATTGCACCAGCACCTCGCTGGCCTTTTCCGGCGTAAACAGGAACTGCGCCGCTGCCTGTAACTGTTTCTCGCCCTGGTCTTCCATGGAGCCGGAAAAGTCGAAGCACAGTGCCGTCAGTGAAGGCTTGCGCAAGGCTTCCTGATAGAGATCGAGCGCCTTGCGGATCACCGCCGGCTCCGGCATGCGGATCGAGGTCACCAGTTTGCCCGGATCGAAATTCCAGTCGGGTTCGGCCGCGGCCTGGATCGCCGAGCCGCCAAGCGGCAGCCGCCGGCCGGTGTCGGCGATGCGTTTGCGCACCGCATCCGACTGCAGATAGGCGAGCAGGTCGGTGAAGAATTTTTCGACCTCCGGGCCGCGCCCATGGTCGATGAAGCCGAGCGGCGAATCGCCGACCGCGACGCCGTCGGCCGGATAGACGGCATAGAGCGGCTCCTTGCCCATCTGCTTCAGTTTGTCGTTGGTCTCCTTCAGCGTCGCCTCATAGTTCCACATGGCGTCATAGACGGTGCCCTTGCCGGCCGAGTCGACATAGAGGTCTGCCAGCCAGCCCGACGAGCCTGATGAGCGCTCGACGCCTTGCAGCAAAGCGCTCACCGTCTCACGCATATTCGGATTGTCGAGGTCGCCGGGCTCGATCACTTCCTTGCCGCCGAGTGCGCTGGAGAGCATGGCGAGATAAGCGCTGGCGCCGGAATTGGATTGCGTTGCCGAGGTCATCAGGAATTTGAGCTTGCCGTCCTTCACCGCGGCCAGAATGTCCTTCATGAAAACTGGCTTGCCGACCCAGCCGAGTTCGGCGGCCTTGGATTTGCGCACGCCCAAAATAACCGGCATCTGCGCGATCGAGGTTAAATTGCGCACCTTGCGACCGGAATCGAACAGGTCGACCCAGACACTCGAGGCCGGCCAGACCGCATCCTGGTCGAGCCCGGCAGGCCGCTGCAAGCCAAGGCCGATGTCGAGCGAGCCCTCATAGGCGAAGGTGCATGTGGCACCCTGCTTGTCGCAGAACTCCTGAACGATCGGCTGCAGTACAGTGTTTTCCGAGCCCGATACGATGGAGAATTTGACGTGGCTGGCGTTGCAGGCGGCCAGCAACATCGCGAAGGCCAGCAGCAGAACGGACGTCAGCGTCTTCGGCATGGCGGTTCCGATCAGGCCTGGGTCAGCGCTTTCTTCAGATCGATCGTCATCTGGTCCATCTGCTTTTCAGCATCGGCCCGCTTCTGGCGACCCTCCTGCTGGACCTTCAGCACGCCCTGCACGGTGTCGATGAGATCGCGGTTGGCCTGCGCCAGCGTCTCGACATCGACAATGCCGCGCTGCGCCTGTTCTTCGATCGAGATCGCCTGATCCTTCATCATCTTGGAGGTCTGCCGGATCATCTCATTGGTGGCGTCCGTCACCGTCTTTTGCAGTTCGAGCGCCGATTTCTGATTGGTCAGCCCAAGCAGGATGACCATTTTCTGCTTCCAGGCCGGCACGGTGAGCGCCGAGGTCGCCTGCAGGTTCTCGATCAGCGTCTCGTCGCCGGACTGGACGATGCGGATCTGCGGCAGTTGCTGGATGCCGAGCTGGCGCGCCTGCACCAGATAGAAGACGCGCTTTTCCAGACGATCCAGCGCCTGGACCGCATCCTGATAGGTCTGCGCCTCCAGCGTGCCGCCGACATCGCCGCTGGCCGAATCCGCCGCGGCCTTCAGCTTGGGCAATTCGTTGGTGCGATAGTCGTCGACGAATTTCTTGCCTGCCTGCACATAGGCGTCGAGCTTGAGGATCGAGTCCTTGGTCTGCTCATGCAGGTCGTCGAGCACGGCGATGTCGCGCCGCAGCGTATCCTTGTGGCGGTCGAGTTCGAGGCCGATGCGGTCGATCTGGCCGGCAACATCCTCGTATTTTTCCTTGAAGCGTTCGAGCCGCGCCTTGAAGGAGGAAAACAGATTGCCGAGAAACCCTTCGTCCTTCAGCGAAGCCGGATCGAGGTTCTTGGCCTTCATGATGATGTCGGTCAGCAGATTTCCGGTGTCGCCGAGATCGCGATTGCGAAGCTGACCCAGAATCTTGTCGGCATAGTCGCTGACAGCCTGCTGGGCACGGTCGCCATAGACCGAAATGCCGGCGCGATCCCTGACGTCGATCGTGCTTTCGATCCTGGCGATGTCGGACGGGTCGGCAACGATTGCCGGCAATGTCGAGGTGTCGTCGAGCAGAGTGATGCTGTTCTTGTCGGCCATGCAGACCTCCCCTCAAAATGAACAGTATCTCCATAGGCTGTGTGTGACAGGGATATGTCGGCATTGTGGATAAGGGAAGGGGCCGACCCGGCTCTGGGCGCAAAACATGCGGGTTTCAGCCTGAAAACGGGCAAGGTTTGCAGGGATTCGATCCGGTGGACAAGCTCATTCCGCCGGCTACTGTCCATCAGTCTTGTGCGACGGTGGCTGGCGCTGTCAGCCATTGCCTGACGATCGCCGCGTCGGCGCTGCCGAATTCATGACCCGATGCAACAATCCGGGCATCGATCTCGGCGCCATGCTGGCTGAGCAATGTCACCAGCGCCGGCGCGAAGGGCGCATAGGTGAGATCCGCGGCGCCGGCGATGATGAGCGCTCGCACCTTTGACAGATCCGTCGCCGGCACGTCATCGAGCACCGGCATCGGTCTCAGCAGCGCTGCGCGTTCGACGAGGCCCGGACGCAGCAGCATCAGGCTCGAAACCAGATTGGCGCCGTTCGAATAGCCGAGGAACATCGTGCGGGAGAGGTCGAGATGATGGCGTGCGGCCGCGTCAGCAACGAAACCCGCAAAGGCCTCGGTTTCGGTGCGGATGCTTGCCTGTTCGAAGCGCGTCGGCGTGATGCGCGCGAACCAGCGGAAACCATCCTCCTGGACGATGCGGCCGCGCACCGCGATCAGCACGGCATGCGGCGCGATCTCTCGTGCCAGCGGCACCAATGTGGTCTCGTCGACACCCGACCCATGCAGCAGGAAGAGGCATTCGTCGGTTGAATCCGCAGGGCTGTAAAGGCGGTAGCTGAAGGCGAGATCACGCAGCAGCGCACCATCTTGTGAGGTCCTTTCGGTCATGGCCTCATCCTTTTGATTCCATGATGATTCCCATCTGTTTGCCGGCTTCAAAACGCAATATTTTCAAGCTCCGCGAAAGTTGATTGAACCGGGCGCATTACAGTCCGTTTCTTCGCCGATACCATTGCTTCGGGAGGAATCGAAGCGGTGCGCCGGGGGTCGCATTGCCGGCATGAACAACCAGCTTTGAGGCCTTTTTGTCGATGACCACCCAGATTTCCCCAGACCGCGATTCGCGTGTCCCAGACCGCGATTCGCGCATCGCCGATCGCGACACGCGTATCGATGTGTTCCGCGCTCTCGCTCTGCTGACCATCTATGTCGACCACGTACCGGGTACCGCCTTCGAGTATCTGACGTACAAGAATTTCGGCTTTTCAGACGCGGCGGAAGTCTTCGTGCTGATCTCCGGCATCTCGGTCGCGCTCGCCTATGGCAAGAAATTCCAGCCTGGAAACCGGTTGTTGGCGACGTTGAAGATGTGGCGCCGCGCTGGTGTGCTCTATGCCGCCCACATCGTCACCACCATGGTGGTGATGGCGATCTTCTGCGCCGCGGCGGTGTTTGCCAGGCGACCGGAGCTTTTGACGATGATCAACCTCGAGCCGTTGATCAAGAATACGCCACAAGTGCTGATCGGCATCGTGACGCTCGGCCACCAGCTCGGCTATAACAACATCCTGCCGGTCTATGCCGTGCTGCTCCTGCTGGCGCCGGTCTTCCTGCTCTTCGTCAGCTACCGGCCATTGCCGGCGCTTGCCGCATCCGGCGCGCTGTGGCTGGTCGCTGGGATCTACCAGATTGCTCCGCCCAACTATCCCGAGCCTGGCTTCTGGTTTCTTAATCCACTGTCGTGGCAGTTCCTTTTCAATATCGGCCTGGCAGGCACGCTGCATGTGCGTCGCGGCGGTAGCATCCCGGTCAATCGCTGGCTGGTCGGCGCGGCTTTGGCCTACACCGCGACCGCTGTGGTCTGGGTGCATAGCCCGCTCTGGGGGCAGATCTCCTGGTTGGGTCTGCCTCCGGTGCTGACCGGCTTCGACAAGACGTTCCTGTCACTGCCAAGGCTGCTGCATATATTGGCGGTGAGCTACCTGATCGTGGCATTCCCCGCCATCTCGAACCTGTTTCGCACCGGGCGCGATCATCCGCTTGCCATATTGGGCAAACGATCGCTGCCGGTTTTCATTGCCGGCACTGTGC
>NZ_RZQG01000290.1:0-6496 GCF_003998635.1 Mesorhizobium sp. M7D.F.Ca.US.004.03.1.1 | reverse complement strand
AGCTCGATGTGCTCGGACCGGAGAAATTCGCCGCCTGGATGCGCGATCAGAAAGAGGTGCTGGTCACCGACACGACGATGCGCGACGGCCATCAATCGCTGCTGGCGACGCGCATGCGCACGCATGACATTGCCGGCATCGCCGGCACCTATGCGCGTGCCCTGCCGCAGCTTCTGTCGCTCGAATGCTGGGGCGGCGCCACCTTCGACGTCGCCATGCGCTTCCTCACCGAGGATCCATGGGAGCGGCTGTCGCTGGTGCGCGAGGCCGCGCCCAATCTCCTGCTGCAGATGCTGCTGCGCGGCGCCAACGGTGTCGGCTACACCAACTATCCCGACAATGTCGTGCAGCATTTCGTCAAGCAGGCAGCTGCCGGCGGCATCGACCTGTTCCGGGTGTTCGACTGCCTGAACTGGGTCGAGAACATGCGCGTCGCCATGGATGCGGTCGGCGCCGAGGGCAAGCTGATCGAGGCGGCGATCTGCTACACCGGCGATATCCTCGATCCGGCGCGGGCGAAGTACGACCTCAAATACTATGTCGGCCTGGCCAGGGAATTGCAGGCGGCCGGCGCCCACATCATCGCCGTCAAGGACATGGCCGGGCTGTTGAAGCCAGCGGCGGCACGCGTGCTGTTCAAGGCGCTGCGCGAAGCGACCGACCTGCCGATCCATTTCCACACCCACGACACGTCAGGCCTGTCGGCGGCGACGGTGCTGGCGGCGGTCGACAGTGGCGTCGATGCCATCGACGCGGCGATGGATTCGCTGTCGGGCAACACCTCGCAGCCATGTCTCGGCTCTATCGTCGAGGCACTGAAGGGCACCGAACGCGACCCGGGCCTCGACCCGCAATGGATCCGCAACATCTCGTTTTACTGGGAGGCGGTGCGCAACCAGTACGCCGCCTTCGAAAGCGACCTCAAGGGGCCCGCGTCGGAAGTCTATCTGCACGAAATGCCGGGCGGGCAGTTCACCAACCTCAAGGAGCAGGCGCGTTCGCTCGGGCTGGAAACGCGCTGGCACGAAGTGGCGCAGACCTATCACGACGTCAACCTGATGTTCGGCGACATCGTCAAGGTGACGCCGTCGTCCAAGGTCGTCGGTGACATGGCGTTGATGATGGTCAGCCAGGACCTGACCGTCGCCGATGTCGAAAATCCCGACAGGGATATCGCCTTCCCGGACTCGGTCGTCTCGATGCTGCGCGGCGATCTCGGCCAGTCGCCAGGCGGTTGGCCGGCGGCGCTGCAGAAGAAGGCGCTGAAGGGCGACAAGCCGATCACGGTGCGGCCCGGTTCGCTGCTCAAGCCGGCCGACCTCAAGGCCAGCCGCAAGGAGATCGAGGAGAAGCTCGAGCGCAAGCTTTCGGAGTTCGAATTCGCCTCGTGGCTAATGTATCCGAAGGTGTTCACGGATTTCGCCGGCGCGCAGGAGACCTACGGGCCGGTCAGCGTCCTGCCGACGCCGACCTATTTCTACGGTATGAGGCCGGAAGACGAGATCTTCGTCGACATCGAGAAGGGCAAGACGCTGGTGGTGCGCTGCCTTGCAATCGGCGATGTCGATGAGAAGGGCATGGTCACCGTGTTCTTCGAGCTCAATGGCCAGCCGCGCCGCGTGAAAGTGCCCGACAGGGCGCATGGCGCGTCCGCCGCCAAGGCCCGCCGCAAGGCCGAGCCTGGCAACGAGGCGCATGTCGGCGCACCCATGCCGGGCGTCGTCTCGGCGCTTTCAGTGGCTGCCGGCCAGGCTGTGAAGGCCGGCGACGTGCTGCTTTCCATCGAAGCGATGAAGATGGAGACGGCGCTGCATGCCGAGCGCGACGGCACGGTCGCCGAGGTGCTGGTCAAGGCCGGCGACCAGATCGATGCCAAGGATTTGTTGATCGCCTTCAGCTAGGGCATGTCGATATTCAGGTGAGGCCGGCCTGCGAATAGCGGCTTCCTGCGCTTCCGGTGCTCACGTACTTTAAGTACGCTCCGCTCCGGTTCTCGGAAGCCACCATTCTCGGCTCGGCCTGACCTGAATCTCGACATGCCCAGGTCCATGTCGGCGAGATGGCTGTCGGCTTCTGTCGGCAGCCCTTGGCTAGCTGTTCGATAACGGCTTGACCCGCCGCCCCCGGTCGGGCATCGAGCCCGCTCAATTCGCCGCTGCATGCATTCCGAGTCGCGGCGCAGAACCGATTTTTTTGGAGAAAAACATGGCCGACGATATCACCGAGACCAGCCAGACTGTTGCCGCCGGCCAGCTGCGTGCCTTCATCGAGCGCATAGAGCGGCTCGAGGAAGAGAAGAAGACCATTTCCGACGATATCAAGGAAGTGTTCGCCGAGGCCAAGGGCACCGGCTTCGACACCAAGGCGATGCGCACGATCATCCGGCTGCGCAAGAAGGACCAGGCCGAGCGGCAGGAAGAGGAAACCATCCTCGATCTGTACAAGGCCGCACTCGGCATGGTGTAAGACTAGCCGGCCCCGGCACCGACGCGGTTGCCGGAGATACGGTTTGAGCCATGAGCGAATTCGACTTCGGTGCCCGTCGCGCCTCTGAGTTCCGCCAGCGCGGCTTCTGGACGCTGTTCGCTGAGCGGCATTCGGAAGAAAGGGCTCTGATGGCGAGGCGCGGACCCTGGTTCTGGCAGCGCGGGCTGCCCGACTTCGCATTGGTCCTTTCCATGTATGTCGCGCCGGCGCAGAACCATGTCGGCGTCTTCTTTGGCCGCAACGAGAAGTTCGGCGCCACGCAAGCCTGGTCGCGGTTGAAACCGTTCCAACCGGCGATCGAAGCCAGGCTGGAGCTCAGGCCCGAACAGAGTTGCGAGGGCCTCGGCATCAATTCGATGTGGCGGGTGAACTGTTATGCCGAGGACAATTGGCCAGCGATGACCGACTGGCTGGTGACCGAATGCTCGCGCATCGAACGTGCGGTGACCGAGGTTCTTGGCAATGCCGGCGACGGCGGTTCGTGAATCCGATGGCCTGCCGCTCTATCTCTTTGTTTTGACACAATTCCCAAGGGAAAGCGCTATGCGCTTCTCCCGGGAAGACCGCTTCACACTTTTCCTGGAATTGCTCTAATTTGGCTTCTGGGTGTCCCGGCCGATCTCGTCCAGATGGTGCTGCAGCGTCAGTTGGTCGAGCGTGTCCACCGGCAGATTGACGAACAGCGAGATGCGATTGTTGAGCATGCGATAGGCATCGGCGAAGGCGAGATGCATTTCGGCGTCGGTGCCGTGGGCCTTGGCCGGGTCCGGTATCGCCCACAGTGCCGTCATCGGATGGCCTGGCCATATGGGACAGGCCTCGTTCGCGGTGTTGTCGCAGACGGTGAAGACAAAGTTCATTTGCGGCGCATCGGCCGCGGCGAATTCGTCCCAGCTTTTCGAGCGGGCGAAGCCAGTGTCGAAGTTGAGAGTTTCCAGCAGTTGAAGTGCGTGGGGATTGACAGTGCCCTTCGGCTGCGAACCAGCGGAAAAGGCCTTGAACTTGCCGGCGCCGATCCGGTTGAGGATCGCTTCCCCCATAATGGATCGCGCCGAATTGGCGTTGCACAGAAACAGCACATTGTAGAAATTGTCGCTCATCTCAAGACCTCCCTGGCAGGCGACTGGATGATTGGGCGACAAATTCCATCGGGACGTCGCCGCTTGGCAAAGTGTATCGACAAGGGCGGCGTAGAAAGGTTTCGCGACCGTTTGATGACAACGGGTCGGATCATCTGGCGATACAGGTCCATCATCGCCTGGCGTTGACAGTTTGCTGCGTTTGAAATCTCTGCGGCAGCCGAGGAGAAGGTCGCGTCGATGAGTGTTTCAAAACGTCCCGAAGACGAAAGCGACACCGCAAGCCGGAGCTTTTTTCGCGCGCGCTGGCAAGGCCTGGTGCCGCTCGACCGGCTGTTCTGGCGCGACCTTGTTCTTGTCGGCACGGCGTTCAACGTCGCATCTTTGGTGGCCGCGATCATCCTGCTCGGACTGAAGCTGCCGCTCGCGGTGGTTCTGGCGGTGCATTTCGCGCCGGTGCCCTACAACATCTTTCTGACCTTTGCCGTATGGCGAACCACGGAAAAGGTCAGTGGCGCCAAGGCCTCGCTGATGACGCTCGGCGCCACATTATGGCTAATCTTGACGGTCGTGGTCTGAGAGCGCGGACACGGGTGCCCATCGCGTTCGCCGGGTTTCCCGCCTGGGCAATGAAAAGGGCAGCCGCAGCTGCCAATCGAATTTTGGCTCAAGCCGCCGGCTCGAATTTCAGTGCCACGCCGTTGATGCAATAGCGCAGGCCGGTCGGCGGCGGGCCGTCCTCGAAGACGTGGCCGAGATGGCTGCCGCAGCTGGCGCAATGGCATTCGGTGCGGACCATGCCGTAGCTGCGGTCGACGGTGTTTTCGACCGAACCCGGCACCGGATCGTTGAAGCTCGGCCAGCCGGTACCGCTCTCGAACTTCAGCTTGGATTCAAACAAGGGCTGGTCGCAGCCGACGCAGGAAAATGTGCCGGCGCGCTTCTCGTAGAGCAAAGCGCAGCTTCCCGGCCGCTCGGTGCCGTGGCCACGCATGACCGCATATTGCTCCGGCGTCAGCCGGGCGCGCCATTCGGCGTCGGTGCGGGTTACGGGGTAGGTGTGGGTGTCCATTTGATCTCCTCAGCCTTGCCGGCTCGTTGTTGATTTCAACCTCATATTCGCACCAAGATAGGCATTTGTTACGGCATTGCCCGCATTTTCGATCGGGTTGTCATGCGATTGCCGCGAGATAGCGATCGACTGAGGCAGACAAGGCCGGTTTTGCCCCGCCGATGATGTTCTGGTCCCACCATGCGCCAAATATGTCATCGAACGCGAATGGCTCCAGCGCGGCGGCGATGCGGCGTATCGCGGCTGCGTTGAGCGGGATCTGGTTCGGGTAGCTGTACATGAAGCTGACATGGCGACGCGTCGGCGTTACTTGCAGGATGTCGCCGGACATGAGGGCGTTGCCGCCATCGCGCTTCCAATGCAGCACCTGGCCACCGGCAAAGTGGCCGCCACAGCGGATGAGCGTCAGCGAAGGGTTTATGGCCAGCGTCTCGCCCTCCCAACTAACGATCGCCTTGTGCGGCCGCATGATCCACTGGCGGTCGTCGGCGTGGAGATAGATCGGCACGCCGTCAAACGCCTCGCTCCACTCGACCATCACCGAATAATAGTGGCAGTGTGAGATGGCGATCGCCGCCAGGCCACCGCGGCGGTTGATCTCGGTCACCGCCTCGTCGCTGACCATCGAGATGCAATCCCACAGCACATTGCCGTGCGGCGTCTGCGCCAGCAGCGCCCGCTGGCCGATGGCGAAGCGCGGCTCGATGCCGAAGGCGAGTACGCCGGCGTCGTCCTTCATCACAAGCTGGTGCTCGCCAGCGAGTTCCTGCGGCGTGATCCAGGCCTGCCCCTCCCAGCGCACATATTGGCGCTCGTCCTCGCAGATCGGACAGTGTTCCGGCGGCGTCTCTGTTGCCGCGAACTGGACGCCGCATTGCAGGCAGAGAAAGCAGGTTTCTTGCCGGTCCATTCAATGCTTCCTCGAAAGCTGCTTCGTCGCGCTTTCCAGCCCGGCCAAAGTCAGCGGAAACATGCGGCCGCCGAAGATGTCGCGGATCATCGCGATCGAGTGGGTAAAGCTCCAATTCCCGGGGTTTTCGGGGTTGAGCCATACCGCGTTCGGCCATTGCTGCAGCAGGCGGCCGAGCCAGACGCTGCCTGCCTCCGGATTCCAGTGTTCGACCGAGCCGCCGGGGTGCGCGATCTCGTATGGGCTCATCGAGGCGTCGCCGACGACGATCACCTTGTAGTCCGGCCCATATTTGTGGAGCAGGTCGAAGGTGGGGATTGTCGCGGCATGGCGGCGGCGATTGTCCTTCCACACGCCCTCATAGAGGCAGTTGTGGAAATAGAAATATTCAAGCTGGCGGAATTCGGCTCGCGCAGCCGAAAATAGCTCCTCGACACTCTTGATATGGTCGTCCATCGAGCCGCCGACATCGAAGAACATCAGAAGCTTCACCGCATTGCGCCGTTCGGGCCGCGTCTGCACGTCGAGATAGCCATGTTCGGCCGTGGCGTGGATGGTGCCGGGCAAGTCGAACTCCTCCTCGGCGCCCTCGCGCACCCAGCGGCGCAGACGCTTCAGCGCGATCTTGATGTTACGCGTGCCGAGCTCGACCGCATCGTCGAAATTCCTGAACTCGCGCTTGTCCCACACTTTTACCGCGCGGCGGTTGCGGCTTTCATGCTGGCCGATGCGCACCCCTTCGGGATTGTAGCCATAGGCGCCGAAGGGCGAGGTGCCGCCGGTGCCGATCCATTTCGAGCCGCCCTGGTGACGGCCCTTCTGCTCCTCCAGCCGCTGCTTCAAGGTCTCCATCAGTTTTTCGAAACCACCGAGCGCTTCGACCAGCTTTTTCTCCTCGTCGGTCAGGTGCTTTTCGGCGAGGCGGCGCAACCATTCCTCGGGGATGTT
>NZ_RZQG01000028.1:0-18782 GCF_003998635.1 Mesorhizobium sp. M7D.F.Ca.US.004.03.1.1 | reverse complement strand
GAATACGTCTCCTTAGCGGCCGATCTTCAGACGCATGCCAAGCCATCCAGGCAGGCCGGCGGCTTGAATCTTGCTGGCTGTTTCTTCGTAATCATAGGGAACACGAACCATCGTGACCTCGTGTCGCTGCGTGTCGACAAGAACAAAGCACGCCGCCGGGTTGCCGTCGCGCGGTTGGCCTACCGCGCCGGCGACTACCAGGTGACGCCTGATCTCGGACAACGGCGCCGCCACATTGTCATGCGGCTGAAAATGCGTTGGCCGGCGACCGGGCAGCGCGTAGTAGATGGCGGGAATGTGGGTGTGGCCGCAGAAAACGAAGCGGGCGTCGCTTGCCGAGAGGCAGCGCTCCGCCGCATCCACGTCGCGTATATAGGGCCATTTTCCCGGCCGCTCGGCGCTTGCGTGCACATACAGACGGTCCTCGGATTGCAGTGAGAGCGGCAGTCGCGCCAGGAAATCAAGATGTGCCGGAGCGATGCGTTCGCGAGTCCACTGGACTGCGAACCGCGCGTTCTCCGTCATGTTGCTTAGATTCAGCGCCACTGCTTCGTCGTGGTTGCCCATGATGCAAAGCGCGCCATCAGCCATCAGATGGGCGGCCTTCTCGATCACATAGATGGGATCAGGACCGTAGCCGACCAGATCACCGAGCAATACCAACTCGTCTGGACTACCGCGTTCGTGGACAGCTTCCATGACCGCGTCGAACGCCTCGCGATTGGCATGGATGTCAGACAGGATTGCAATGCGCATTCAACCTTGTCCCAGAGATTGGCAAAACATGGCAAGGCGCGTGCCACGGGTGATTGATACGGCTGCGTCGCGATCATTGGGGACGGCTAAAGCAATTTGCCGTCTCTTTGGGGTGGCGAAACATGGCTGAGTGATGCCGAGTCTGGCTCAGCGTCTGCCGTCGCGCCTTTGTAAACCAAGCGTATGACAAAGACGAAGTATCCGACCTGCAGAACGACCAAGTCGATAATCGCCCAGCCCAGTGCTGTCCAGACCGAGCCCGTTACCGCGTAGGTCCACACCGCAACGATGGCCGAGGTGACAAACATTCCCACCACAAACTGCGGAAGATACATTGTTGCGCATCAACCGCCCCGGACCTGATATAAGTTCGAAACGGCTCCCCATTGCTATGCAAAAGCTAAGGGGATCATAGGCATCCGGATTGGCTTGTGGCTTGACGTGGATCAATCAGGCCGGGCGTCAGTCAACTGGTTTCTTTTTGATTGTTGCAAATCTGGCCAATTCCTCGGCCAACAGATTTTTAAGCGTTGCACGACGGTCCGGGTCTGTTTCGGATATGAGCTTGTGCCTGAAATGCTTGATGTTTTCGTGATGTATGTATTCGCGGTAGGGATCCTGCATAACCGTATCCCTCCTTTGGGGAGACGCAACCGCGACGCTAGGCGTCTATTCGGTCCAAGGCCAGCGTAATCGCTCGTTGAAGGCCGTAGCCGCACTTGGCGGCTGCGAATCCGCTCCGTGTTTAAGTAGGTAGTTTCCCGTAGGGATATAACCGAATTTCGCGGCCCCCGGATTCGCGCGATTGCTGTGTCACGGATCAACCGGGAAAACAGCCATGCACGCCCCCACGAGTTCCAGAATCTCACTGCTGTCGCATTCTGTGCAACCAAGCCTGCCGGATGCGTTCGACCCGGCGCCGCTGCAGCCGGTGAGCTTTTTTCCCGCCGGCGCGGAAATCTATGCCCAGGGCGAGAAAGCTGGGGCCTTCTATCAGGTCGAGTTCGGTGCCGTGCGCATCTACCGCTTGCTTGCCGACGGTCGCCGGCAGATCAGCGCCTTTCACCTCGCCGGAGAGACATTCGGGTTCGAGGCAGACGCAACACATCATTTCTTCGCAGAGGCAATCAACGCCACAGCTGTCCGCGTTCTGCGGCTCACTACCGGGGCGGACATGTCCCGCCAACTATTGCCCTTGGCGCTGAAGGGTTTGACCCGCGCGCAGGAGCATCTGCTGGTTCTCGGCCGCCAGAACGCCATCGAACGTGTCGCCGCTTTCCTGGTTGACATGGCGGAGCGGCAGGGCGGCTTGCGGCAGGTTGAGTTGCCAATGTCGCGTATGGACATCGGCGACTATCTCGGCCTGACCATCGAGACCGTGTCGCGGGTCTTCACCCGGCTGAAGGACAAGGGCGTCATCCGCCTGCTCAACCTGCGCAGCATCGAAATCGTCAAGCAGGACGTGTTGCAGACCATGGGCGAATGAGGGTGCCTGCCTACGAAAAGGAGAGACGACAATGACGCCGCAGAACCGGCCTCAGTTCAAGGACCAGATGACGATGGACAATACACTTACCACCCACACCGGCTTTCGCTTCGACGTGCGCCGCGCGCGCGCTGAAGATGAGCCGACGCTGGCCGAGTTCTTCACCCATGTGACTCCGGAAGACCTGCGCTTCCGCTTTCTCGGCGCTGTGAAGGAAGTCTCGCATGAACGGCTGGTGGCGATGACGCGTTCAGATGACGCCCATATCCATAATTTTCTAGCATTCTCGACCGACGGGATGCTGATCGCGGTTGCGACGCTGGCGAGCGATCCGGCCGATCGAAACGGCGAGGTTGCGATATGCATTCGCGCGGATCGCAAGCATCTGGGCGTTGGCTGGGAGCTGCTCGCCTCTATCGCGAAATATGCCGAAGAACTCGGCCTCAAAGCGATCGAGTCGATCGAGAGCCGTGAAAACCGTGCTGCGATCGAGGTCGAGCGCGACATGGGTTTCACCGTCACGCCCGATCCCGACGATGCGACGCTTGTCCTGGTTCGGCGGGAACTGGGATCGCGATCAGCCGGTTAGCTATCGTGGCCCCTCCCGGGCCGTTGCGGGCGCGGCAGATCGGAAGATGAACATGTCCGTGGCCACGGCGCGTTCTTCATCCGCTGGAATGACAAGCACATCGACGCGGGAATTCGCAGCGCTGACCACCTCCTCGCCTCCTCGGTTTCGCTCCTCGTCGAGGCCGACCCCAAGCCAGGCCGCGGCGGCGCTGATCCTTTCCCGGACCAAGGGCGCGTTTTCGCCGATGCCGGCAGTGAACACCAGCGTGTCCAGCCCTCCCATGGCAGCGGCCAACGATCCTATCTCACGTCCGATCCGATAGACGAAGAGATCGACAGCCTGTGCGGCGGCAAGATCGTCCGAGCCGATCAGCGTCCGCATATCACCAGATATTCCGGACACACCGAGCAGGCCTGATTGCTCGTAGAGAATCGTGACCAGTTCGTCCCCAGACAGCCGCCGTTCCTGCAGCAAGTGGAGGATCACCCCCGGGTCCAGCGCGCCGCAACGCGTGCTCATCAGCAGGCCGTCCAGGGTCGAAAATCCCATCGTCGTGGCGATGCTCCGTCCAGCGTCCATGGCGCACAGGCTGGCGCCGCTGCCGAGATGGGCGACGATCGTGCGGCCACCCGCGCGGGTGCCGTAACGATCATGCAGCTTTGCAGCGATATGGCTGTAAGACAGCCCATGAAAGCCGTAGGACACGATGCCCGCCTCGGACATTGCGCGCGGTAGCCCGTAGATTTTGGCGAGCTCCGGCCGGGCTGAATGAAACGCCGTGTCGAAGCACCCTATCTGGAGGGCCTGCGGCAAGAGCTTTGTGGCCAGCGCGACAAGCTCGAGATTGATTCGTTGGTGGATGGGCGCCATCGGCTCAAGCAAGCGCAGCGCTTTTAGCGTGCGTTCGTCGAGCCGCGTTGCTTCGGTGAAGTCACGCCCGCCGTGAACGATCCTGTGCCCTACCCTGTCGATGCGACGCAGGAGATCGTTATCGGCGAGCACGGATGCAACCGCCGCGAACGCCTTGTCCATATCGATCCGTGCTTCGCCCAGGCTCCTATCGATCTTGGACGCGCTGGCCGCGGCCTCGACACGCAGCCGCGGTTGTTGACCGAGGGAGGAGACATTGCCGCGCAGCAGTACCGGAAGTTGGTCACGCCCTTCGAAGACGGCGAACTTCAGGCTCGAAGAACCGCCGTTCAGGACAAGGATCGCATCGGTCATGAAGCCATCCGATATGTTTCCGTCCCTATGTGCTTGAGGTCAATCTGGACGCTTCAGCGCCGCATCAGCATCCTGTCCCCACTTCCAGTCAAGGATCTCGGGCATATCCTGCCCATGGGCGCGAATACAGGCTCGATGTTCAAGCAGCTTGCTGTCCATCGCCTGCTTCAGGCCGACCCGCACGCTCTTCAGTCGCGGCACCCAGTCGAGGGCGCTTTGGACGATATGAAAGCGGTCGAGGCCATTCAGCACCGTCATGTCGAAAGGCGTCGTCGTCGTCCCTTCTTCGTTATAGCCACGCACATGGATGTTGTCGTGGTTGGTGCGCCGATAAGTCAGGCGATGGATGGTCCAGGGATAGCCGTGATAGGCAAAGATGACCGGCTTGTCGGTAGTGAACAGCGCGTCGAAATCGCGATCCGACAGACCGTGCGGATGGTATTCCTTTGGCTGAAGAGTCATCAGGTCAACGACATTGACCACCCGGATCCTGAGATCGGGAACCTGTTGCCTGAGGATCTGCACCGCGGCCAGCGTTTCTAGGGTCGGGACGTCGCCAGCGCAAGCCATCACGAGGTCGGGCTCTGCCCCATCGTCAGTTGACGCCCAGTCCCAGATGCCGACCCCTGCCCTGCAGTGAATGATTGCCCTATCCATCGACAGCCACTGCCAAGACGGCGGCTTGCCGGCGACGATGACGTTGATGCGGTTCCAGGTCTGCAGCACATGGTCGGTCACGCACAACAAGGTGTTGGCGTCCGGTGGCAGGTAGACCCGCACAATATCGGCCTTCTTGTTGAGGGCGACGTCAATGAAGCCGGGGTCCTGATGGCTAAAGCCGTTGTGTTCCTGATGCCAGACATGGCTGGACAACAGATAATTCAGCGATGCGATCGGCCGCCGCCACGGGATATCGCGGCAGGCATCCAGCCATTTCGCGTGCTGATTGAACATGGAATCGACGATGTGGATAAACGCCTCGTAGCAGGAAAACAGGCCATGGCGCCCGGTGAGCAGATAGCCTTCCAGCCAACCCTGGCAGGTGTGCTCAGAGAGGATTTCGAGAACCCGGCCGTCGCGGCCGAGATGGACATCTTCGGGCAGAATCTTTTCCATCCAGGCACGTTCCGTGACCTCGAACACGTCTTGAAGCCGGTTCGAGGCGGTCTCGTCCGGGCCGACGATCCGGAAGTTCTCTGAGGCCTCGTTCAACTTCATGACGTCACGCAGGAAACGACCCATGACCCGCGTCGACTCAGCCTTGATGGCGCCAGGGCGCTCAAGCGCAATGGCGTGGTCATGCAACGCCGGCAGATCCAGAGACCTTCGCAGCAGGCCGCCATTGGCATGCGGGTTGGCGCCCATACGTCTCGTCGCCTGGGGTGCCGTGGCGCGGATCGCAGCCACAGGAGCGCCGGCGGCGTCGAACAGTTCCTCGGGCCGGTAGCTTTTCAGCCACTCCTCGAGCAGCTTGAGATGGGCCGGGTTTTCCGCAAGGCCAGACAAGGGTACCTGATGCGAGCGCCAGAAGCCCTCGGTCTTCAGACCGTCGACCTCTTTCGGTCCCGTCCAGCCCTTGGGGCTGCGCAGCACGATCATTGGCCATTTTGGTCGTGACGCGGTCGCCGCAGCTCCGTTGCGGGCGGCATGCTGGATAGCCTGGATCCTATCAAACGCATCGTCGAGCACGCTCGCCATTCGCTCATGCATCAGCACAGGCTCGTGGCCCTCCACGAACAGCGGCTCATAGCCGTAGCCGGCAAACAGCGCGCGCAATTCGTCTTCGGGAATGCGGGCCAGAATGGTCGGATTGGCGATCTTGTAGCCGTTCAGATGCAGGATCGGCAGCACCGCCCCGTCGCGCGCCGGGTTGAGGAATTTGTTGGAATGCCACGCGGCTGCCAGTGGCCCCGTTTCAGCCTCGCCGTCACCGACGACACAGGCGACGACAAGGTCGGGATTGTCGAAGGCGGCGCCATAGGCATGCGAAAGCGAATAGCCCAACTCTCCGCCCTCATGAATTGAGCCGGGCACATCCGGTGCTGCATGGCTCGGGATACCGCCGGGAAACGAAAACTGCCGGAACAGCTTGCGCATCCCCTGCTCGTCCATCGCAATGTCCGGATTGAATTCGCTGTAGGTGCCTTCCAGATAGGTATTCGCCACCATTGCCGGGCCGCCATGGCCTGGGCCGCAAACATAGATCACATTTGCTTCCCTGAGCCGGATTGCGCGATTGAGGTGTGCATAGATAAAACTCAAGCCCGGCGACGTTCCCCAGTGGCCGAGCAGGCGCGGCTTGACGTGCTCCAGCCGCAACGGTTCGCGCAGCAGCGGATTGTCGAGCAGGTAGATCTGGCCGATCGTCAGATAGTTGGCAGCACGCCAATAGGCATCGATATCGTGCAACTCGCGATCGGACAGAAGGCCACTGGAAGCTGGTATTGTCGTATGCTCTGTCATGTCTGGCTCCCATCGCCTGTTGGCGCCCTGTCGCCGGACTGCGACACGGGCCTGTGTTCTTTGATCTGCAGCGAATGGACACCAACGCGTTCGCGCGCTTTCAGTTCATCGCTTCACGGCCTCTATGCGTCGTTGTCCTCGAGCGCCCTGCGCATGCGCCTAATCACCGCTGCGCGACCCCTCTCGTCGGCCGCAGCGGTGACCGCCTCGTTTACGTCCAGGAGAAGCCTTGAAAGGTCGTTGTGCCAGTCGAGGCGGGCAATCTTTCCCGGCGTCAGACGGCGGGGCTCGTTAACCTCGACCGGCAAACTACGACCGGGGGTCAATTGGAAAGCATCGTCTAGCCTCGGGATGATGATCTTGTCGTCGGGTATCAGTCCTGCAAGCCTTCCACGCAGGCCGCCGAGTCCAGCCTCCTCTCCATGCGTCAGGAACACCTGCTGCTTCACCGGAGTTCGGGCCTTGAGCCAGGCAACCAGTTCGCTGGCGTCGGCGTGGCCGGAATAGAGGTCGAACAGGGTGATGCGTGCTTTGACCTCGACTTCCTCACCCTGGATGCGCACACGCTCAGCGCCGTCGAGCAGTATCCTCCCGAGCGACCCTTGGGCCTGGTATCCGGCCATCATCACCGTGGCGTTCCTGCGCCAGAGATTGGCCTTGAGATGATGGCGGATTCGCCCCGCATCGCACATGCCGCTGGCGGCGATCGCCACGAAGAAGCCGGTCAGGCGATTGATCGCCTTGCTCTGTTCCACCGTCTCTGTGAAGCGCAGCTCCTTCGAGTTGAGGGCCAGGCGCAGCACGTCACCCTGCTCGATCTCGTTGGCATGGCGCTCAAAAATCGCACTGGCGCGTGTTGCCAGCGGCGAGTCGACGAAGACCGGGGCTGACGGCACCTCCCCCGCTTTCATGAGCAAATACAGATCGACCAGCAGTTCTTGCGTCCTCTCGACCGCGAAAGACGGAATAATGAGGGGGCCACAGGCCTCGGCAGCGCCACGAACGATGTCGCCGAGCTGGGATCGCCGCTGCTCCGGCGAGACGTCAGGTCGCTCTCGGTCGCCATAGGTCGATTCACAGATCAGATAATCGACGCCCGACGGCCCCTCTGGATCGGTCTGAAGCAGCTTGTGGCCGGGGCCTATGTCGCCCGAGAACATGAGGCGCAGGGGCGCATCCTGCCGGTCGATCTCGAGTTCGACCGATGCCGAACCAAGCAGATGGCCGGCATTCCAGAAGCGGGCGCGAAGGCCGTCGGTGACGATGGTCCATTCGCCGTATTCCAGAGCCCGGAACAAGGTCATGCAAGCGGCCGCATCCCGCAGGCTGTAGATCGGCTCGACCGGCGGCCGACCGCGCTGCGCGTTGCGGCGGTTCAGGTGCTCGACCTCCATTTCCTGAATATGAGCCGAATCCGGCAGCATGACTGAGCAAAGATCGATGGTGGCGCGAGTGGTGTGGATCGGGCCGGCAAATCCCTGCTTGACCAGTTTCGGCAAAAGGCCGCTGTGGTCGATATGTGCATGCGTTAGAATGACGGCGTCAATCGCGTCCGGTGGAAACGGGAACGCACCATAGTTCAGTTCCCTTTCCGACTTCGACCCCTGGAACAGGCCGCAGTCGACGAGAATCCGCCCGCGCGGCGTTTCGATCTCATAGCAAGAGCCGGTGACACCATGAGCCGCGCCGTGGAAGCGCAGAACAGGATCCGTGTCGCGATTGCCTCTCATATCGCCACAACCTAATGCGACAGCAGGACAGGCAGACGCAGATCCGCGAGAATGCCTTCGGTGGCACCGCCAAGCACGAAGTCCCTGACGCGGGAGTGACCATATCCGCCCATGACAAGTAGGTCGCCGCCGATCTTGAGAGCATGCTCCTGGAGAGCTGTTCCGATCGACCGATCCCCTGCCTGGATCGAGGCGGCCTCGGCCACCAGACCGCGCGTCCTCAATCCCTGCGCAAGGCGTTCGCCGATGTCCTGTCCAGGAAGTGGCTTTTCATCGGTCACGGTCACAACGGTGATCATGGAGGCCCGTTCGAGAAACGCGTGTGCGTCGGCAACAGCCCGTGCGGCCACTCGGCTGGCGTCCCAGGCGATAACGACATGTCCAAGGACCCCGACGTCCGTGGAGTCGGGAATAAGCAGGGTCGGTCGACCCGAGCCGAACAGTATCGCCTCGGCTATCATCCGCGCCGTCTGGTTGGCCGGCGCCCAGCCGACCAGACAGACATCGAAATAGCGGGAGTGGTTTGCGGCAACATCGCCCATCCGGGCCGGTGCTGCGGTCAACTCCTGCGTGGTGAGGGTCACACCGCCATGCGCTGCTTCTTTCGTAATCGCCTCCAGCAGGACGCTGCCGCATTTGCGGCTGGTCGCCTCGACCTCTCGTATCTTGTTTGGAAGATCGAGCAAATAGCTCGAGAGCGCGTTCGAAACGTCGGGAATGTCGACATTGACGGCAACAGCATGCAGCGTCGCTTCGATATTCTTGGCGACTGCGACTGCATTCGCTGCGATTTTCGAGGAGCTCGCGTCTGGAAATGTCGCCAAGGACAGAGATGCCATCAGCTTCATCGGATTTCGCCTCCGTTGCGGCAAAGGCCAAACGGCCATCTTTCGCGACATTTGTAATCACAAGGGACGAGGCGAGCTTTGATCCACCGCAAATGCGTCTTCATCCTGAGGGGTGGTCAGGCGTTTGGTTAGGAGCAGCGGGAGCCCTTTACCCAGCCGCTATGATGCGGATAGCTCGAACTGCAGCGACAGAAAAAGCCCGGCGACAGGATCAGTGCCGGCATTCAGGATGTTGCGACCTTCTTGGCCGGGCATGGCATCAAGGCGCGCAATGAAGTGCTGACGGCCGATGACGAGAGCGACAAGCTGACCGATTTCCTGAGCTCCGCCAACGCCGACCTTATTGTGTCGGGCTGAGCAGCCCGGCATTTTTGATCCAGATCAAACCATGCCCGCCGTATTCATTCCATATGATTTCAAATCAGGCGCTTAGTTAAAGCGGGTTCAATGACGGACATCGTCGCGAGGCTTCTCAATGCGTGCAATGCTGAAAGGAACAAAGGAGCGGATTTTCCAACGATCTGGAAAAACATCCTGAAGGTGCACCCTTACGTCGCGGGATCGCCGATCCAGGACAGCGGCGAGAATGGTCTCATATTGCGAATTCCCCTGATCACCGGTCAGGTTCTCGTCTTTCTCGGCTCGAACTTCTCTCTCCTCTAGCAGCAGCTTCCGCGTGTCGGTGATCCGGCCGATGCCTCGGACGTTCCTTGACCGAGACTAATACGGTTGCCACAAGTGCGACATGGTCCATGATCTGGGCGGCCTCTCAAGCCGTCGTCAACGTGTCCTCGATGGCCTCGGCGGAATGTTTCACGAGATCCTTGGCCAGCTCGCCTACCAGCTTTGCTCTCAACGGAGCCTGGAAGTGCCTACGCAACTCGCCCAGCGTGCGCGGATCGGCGATCACCACTATCCCCAAATGATCTGCGGTTCGTTTCTTGACGTGGCGGCAGGTAATTTTTGCGCCCGGCTGATAATGATGGGGGCAACTGGTTTCAGTGCGAGCGGAATCCCAAGCTCCTTCTTCACCGTCGTCTCGTTGAGCCAGGGCCGAGACAACCCTATCCAGCATGTTCCTAGACCCCTCGCATGAGCTGCAAGCATGAGATTCTGCCCGGCCAGGCAGCAATCCTCGTCAGACTGTCTCTCGGCATTCGAGGCACAAATGATGATCAGCGCCGGCGCACCATGGAAAATCGTGAACTCTTTATCGGCAGGATGACCAGCGAGCGGCGAACCTTTGGGCAGATTGGCGATGGTGTAGCGCTTGGCCTCATCCGACAATCCCCGCAGACGCGCGGAACCGCTGACCACAACAAAGGCCCATGGCTGCAGGTTCATGGCGCTCGGCGCCTTGCAAACGGTCGTTCCGCCGGTTATTGCGGCTTGCAACAGTTCCGTGCAAATCGTTTGATCGCTGTTGATGTGACTGATTTTATTGAATTAAATAACGACCAGCGTCGTGAGAAAGTCAATTCCGACCAACGCTTCGCCGTGCTTAAGGAGGCCCAAAGAAAGGCGAAGAGCTTTCGGGGATCCCTCGTCTGGCACACCGTGAATGGCATCGACCACCTGATGCGAAGCTACTACGATTCCACCGGTGCACGACACCAGAAGGTGGAAGGTCGCCGCTCGCCGGCGAGCGAAGCTCTCAAAGCGGATTGGGAAGTGGCACGCGCGTCCGCCCAAGAGACGCTCTCCGCGCGACGGGAGCAGATGGAGCGCCAATCTGCTGTCAATCGAGCGCTCAGGCTCGGACGCGTTCCCTTGATCGCTGCAAGAATTATCAGGGCAATCGATGACGCCGGTCTTCTCGGCGAAGGCATTCGTATTGCGGGAACCAATGCAATATACGCCTATGAGGCGACGGCCGGAGTGTTCGTGGATCCGGGCATCACGTCTACGGAAGACATTGGCCTCCTCATGGATGCGCCCCAGTCCCTCAGAATCATGGCTGACACAAACGTCGAAGACGGAGCGCTCATCAACCTCTTGCGCAAGGTCGATCGGTCCTTCGAGCGTTCATCCGCAACGTTCCGCGCGGTGAACCGCGACGGATATCTCGTCGATCTGATCAAACCGCTTGCGACCCCGGAGTGGAAGCAGAGTCGGCAAACTGTTGGGAAGGCCGACGACGAATTGGTTGCCGTCGAGATCGCCGGCTTGGCATGGCTGGAAAATGCCCCTGCTTTCGAAGCAATCGCGATCGATGAAAAAGGTGGGCCATTACGCCTCGTCGTTCCCGATCCCCGGATTTTTGCCGCGCACAAATTCTGGGTGTCGAAACGAGCTGATCGCGAGCCAATCAAGCGCCGTCGCGACTTGGCCCAGGCGCAAGCTGTTGCCGGGCTCACGACCCAGTATCTCAAGCATCTTCCGTACGAAGCAAGCGAGCTTCGGGCCCTTGCCCCGTCCGTTTTCGACGACGCCCATCATTTGTTCGCATGACTCGCGTCGACATCGTTCAGCGCTTGTCTGTGACTGCCGATTTTCTCTGGCTCCAAGGACGCGCGTGCATCGTTGGTCGTGCACTTCCGGACTAGATGGAGTGAGTTCGACCCCATCCATGAGCAGGCGATCTGTGGAGCGCGCCAGAGCGGTATTCGCTTTCAGGGGATGAGCAGCAACTTGCCGGTTGTCACTCGGTTCGACACTTCATCATTTCGACCAAAGACTTCCTTTGGAGTGACGGCGTGCGGTTTAAAGATGTGAGCGACCTTTCCTGAACTTTCGAAATCGGATGGCGAGCACAATTATGCCTTCGAACATGACGATGGCGAAGGCGGCCCAGAAGCCAACTCGCGCCAGATCGTGCCCGCTGCTGCGCAAGGCATAGCCAAGACACAGAAATGGCGTATTCCACAGCAGGCAGCCAAGCGATGTCGCTGCCAGGAAAGTTCTGGCTTCAAGCTTCAACGCGCCAGCCGGCAAGGCAAGATAAATTCGAACCGCCGGAACGACCTGCCCCGCCAGTGTCACCCAGAAATGATTGCGGCGGTAGGCGTCGGTCAGCCTGTCATAGAATGGCAGTTTCAGGAATACGCATTTGCCATAACGCGCCACAGCCGCGCGCGCCCGTTGCGGCCCAAGCGACAAGCCGATCGCATACCAGCACAGCCCTCCAATAACCGATCCTGATGTCGTGACTGCGATGGTCAGCGCGAGTGCCCCGCCATCCGGCACGGTCAATCCCAACAGCATCAGCAAGATATAGGACGGAAAGAGAGGGACGAACTTTTCGGCAATGGCGAGACACCCGATGCCGGCAAGCCCGAAGCTCATCAGCACGGTGACAGCGTGCGGCACTTGCATGGTGAGCTCAGGCGCAGTCATCGGATCTGCTAATCCGGTAGACGGACGCCGGCGGTATGTTCCAGACGGTTCGGCCGACATGCGCTGAACTGAGGTTCAGGTGATCCAGAACGGGTTCGGGAACCGGACAGCGTGGGCCATAGGTGATCTGATAAAATGCGCCGTTGGGTCTCAGATATTTGAAGGCTCCGTTCAAGATGGCGGTGACCTGCTTGGGCTGCATGGCACGAAAGCCCAGCCCGCTGATGACTGCGCCAGCCGAGGCGCGGTCAAATAGCCTGAGGTCGGCAAGTCGTGTGGCATCCATCTTGAGAACGCGGGCTTGGGGGAAGCGCGACTTCAAGAGCTGGACAAAATCAGCGCTGAACTCGACCAGCGTAAGATCCTTCTCGCACACACCGCGCTTGAGCAGTGAATAGGTGAAAGCCCCGGTGCCGGGTCCTAGCTCCATGACGGGTCCGGTCGCAGAATCGATGTCCTGGGTCATCAGTGCCGCAACCCGGGCGCCTGATGGGGCCACAGCCGCGATGCTGCGTGGATTGCGAAGCCAGGCAAGAAAGAATGGCGGGATATCAGCGATCGACATGCTGGCCCTCCAGGATCGAACCATAAACAGAAGGGGGGACGCGTCGTTCAGCCGCGAGGCTGGCGAAATTGCAGGGCATTGATCTCGTCCTATTCAGTGAAGAGCCGAGAACTCACACGCCCGGATTGAGAAAACCTGTCACACAAATATTCTTCGAAGGATGGGGGGCGGCGGCGTCGGGATAAGCCAAAAATCTCTCGTAAAAGCTTGCCTGCAAGGTTTTCGCAATGCAGCGGCGCTGGTGCCCGGCTAAACTATGCGCGTGAACGACGGAGCTGATTGGATGCGCGTGCTGTTGGTGGAAGACGAGCAGGCCATGGTCGGGGTTCTGCGCAGTGGGCTGGTCCGCCACGACATGGTTGTCGACGATGTGGCAAGCCTGGCGGAGGCTGACGCCGCGCTCTGCGATGACATTTACGACGTGGTGGTGCTGGACCGCAGATTGCCGGATGGCGACGGGCTTTCACTGATCAAGTCGCTGCGCGCAAACGGCAATGTAGTGCCGGTGCTGGTGCTGACGGCAAAGGGTGACCTGATCGACCGGGTTGCCGGCCTGGACAGTGGTGCTGACGACTATCTGGGGAAACCGTTTGCCTTTGAGGAGCTGCTGGCTCGGCTTAGGGCCATCATGCGCCGCCCAGCCAATGTGCAGGCCGACATCGTGAGCATAGGTCGCATGTCATTCGACTTCACGCATCGCGAGGCGCATGTCGACGGGGTTCATCTGCGGATGCCGCGGCGGGAATTGCTCGTTGTTGAAGCCCTGATGCGGCGGATGGGACGCATGGTGCTGCGCGAGACGCTGATGGAAGCCGTTTTCGGCATCAATGACGATATCCAGTCGAATGCGCTCGATACGCATATTTCGCGGGCTCGCCGCAAGCTCACGGATGCCAACGCGGGCGTGGTGATCAGTGGCATACGTGGCGTCGGCTATCTGCTGCGCGAGACGGCGTAATGCGGTCGAAGCCTCGTTCCCTGAAATGGCTGCTGGTCAGCAGAATTGTGGCGCTGCAGGCTGCAATGATTGCAGCACTTGTGGCGCTGACCGTCGGGGCCCTCTGGAGCACCGGCTATCTCGTCGACGATTACGAAGGAGGCAGTCTCGACGTGCTCGCGGATGCGATTGTGCGAGACGCAAGCGGCGGGTTGGCTCTTCAGCCGACCTCCGCACTTGTTCGTCTTCGGTCGGAAGCGCCGGGGTTATGGTTCGTGATCCGAGATGCTGAGGCGCATCGCTTGTCGGAGGGCAACATTCCGCCGACCTATGCGCCCGTCATCGGCATACTCGACAAGCTGAATGACGCCCGGCTAGGGCAGCTCGGAATGGGTGGAAAACCTGATGCAGTCATCAAGTGGGTCACTACTGCTGCTGGCAAAGTTCACATCTTGACGGGCACGCAAGGGCAGATGTCCATCCGTCGCCTTGCCTTGGGAGTATCTGGTGGATTTGTCTCTGTCATCTTGCCGGTGATCGCCCTCATGACGCTGGCAACCTTGGTCGCAACACCTTTTGTCGTACGCCGGGCGCTGGCGGGGCTGGGCCGGGCAGTGGCGCAAGCGACCCGCATCGAATTTGACAAGCGCGGCGTGCAGCTACCGGTGAATGATGTGCCTGTCGAAATCGGCCCTCTCGTCAACGCGGTCAACGATGCGCTCCAGCGCCTCGATGCGGGATATGCGCGCCATCAGCATTTTCTCGCGCAAGCCGCGCACGAACTGCGCACGCCCATTGCCATCTTGAATGCTCGAGTTGCGGCGTTGCCTCCCGGATCCGACAAGACGAGCCTGCTGGAGGACGCGGCACGCCTGACAACCCTCGCCGGCCAGCTTCTCGATCTTCAGCGGCTTGATCAGAAGTCGAACCACTTCCTGCCGGTCAATCTTGTCGGAATGGCCAAACAGGTGGTCTTTGACCTCGGCCCGCTGGCGCTTGCGGCAGGCTACGACATGTCATTCGAAGCTGAACGCGGCGAAATCCTTGTCATGGGCGACCAGACCTCGCTCGAAAGGGCGCTGACCAATCTGGTGCAAAACGCCATCGACCATGGTGGCCGCCACGGAACCATCACGGTTCGTGTCGACGCAGCCGGCTTCGTCGAAGTTTGCGATGAAGGTAGAGGCATTCCGGCCAACGAGCGGAGGCAGATCTTCGAACCGTTCAACCGCTTGACACCTGACGGTCGCGGCGCCGGACTAGGGCTAAACTTGGTGCAGGAGATCATGCGCCTGCACGGTGGCCAGGTTGCTGTCGTCGAAGCTGACAAAGGCGCGTGTCTGCGAATGTCCTTTGCGATGCCGAGCTGACGGTCGATGACCGGTGACCCAGGGGACAAGCGTGACTCGTGGGACTTCTCGACGAAGGCGAACTTGCTGCCCGATAGTTGTACGGTCGCTGTGAAAGTGCCCGCAACGGTCTCGCCATCGGCGAGGTGCTGGATGGCGCCGGAGATGCCCACCGCGATGTAAAGATCGGGGGCAACCACCTTGCCGGTCTGGCCGACCTGCCAGTCGTTCGGCGCATAGCCGGCGTCGACCGCCGCGCGCGAAGCGCCGACCGCCGCACCGAGCTTGTCGGCGACCGGCAGGATGACCTCCTGGAACTTCTCCGCCGAACCCAGCGCACGACCACCCGAGATGATGATCTTGGCCGAGGTCAGCTCCGGACGGTCGGTCTCGGAAAGCTTGTTCTCGACGAAGGTGGACAGGCCGGGATTGGCTGCCGCCTTGATACTCTCGACCGCCGCCGAGCCACCCTCGGGGGCTGCCTGGAACGAGGCCGTGCGGACCGTGATCACCTTCTTGGCGTCGCTCGACTGCACCGTCTGGATGGCGTTGCCGGCATAGATCGGCCGCTTGAAAGTGTCGGGCGACACCACTTCGATGATCTCGGACACCTGCGCGACATCGAGCAGCGCTGCCACGCGCGGCGCGACATTCTTGCCCGACGAGGTCGCCGGCGCGATGATGGTGTCGTAAGCGCCTGCCAGCGACACGACGAGCGCTGCCGTCGGTTCGGCAAGGCGCTCGGCAAGCTCGTCGGCTTCGGCCAACAGCACCTTGCTCACGCCCTTCAGCTTGGCGGCGGCGTCCGCTGCCGGCTTGGCGCCCTTGCCGGCAACCAGCACATGCACGTCCGAGCCGATCTGCAAGGCGGCCGACAGCGCCTTGGCGGTCTGGTCGGAAAGCGTTGCGTTGTCGTGTTCTGCGATGAGGAGAATAGCCATTTTTCTTGTTCCTTTCCCGATCGCTTACAGCACGCCGGCTTCGTTCTTGAGCTTGTCGACCAGCTCAGCGACGCTCTTGACCTTGACGCCTGCCTTGCGGCCACTCGGCTCCTCGGTCTTGATGACCTTCAGCCGCGGCTTGACGTCGGCGCCGTAGTCGGCCGGGGTCTTCTCGTCGAGCTGCTTCTTCTTGGCCTTCATGATGTTGGGCAGCGAGGCATAGCGCGGCTGGTTGAGGCGAAGGTCGGCGGTGACGATCGCCGGCATCTTCAGCTCCACCGTCTGCAG
The DNA here is from genome assembly GCF_003998635.1 of Mesorhizobium sp. M7D.F.Ca.US.004.03.1.1. Lineage (NCBI taxonomy): Bacteria > Pseudomonadati > Pseudomonadota > Alphaproteobacteria > Hyphomicrobiales > Phyllobacteriaceae > Mesorhizobium > Mesorhizobium sp. M7D.F.Ca.US.004.03.1.1. The sequence goes on along the minus strand of NZ_RZQG01000028.1, from coordinate 2,288 downwards.
GCCGCCGTCGACTTCGCGCGTCACCTTGGCCTTGTCGCCGTCGAGCACAATCTTGGAGGCGAAGGTGCCTTGCGCCCAGCCGAGCAGGGCCGCCAGCATCTGGCCGGTCTGGTTGCTGTCGTCGTCGATCGCCTGCTTGCCGAGGATGACAAGGCCGGGCTGCTCGGCGTCGACGACGCCCTTCAGCACCTTGGCGACGCCGAGCGGCTCGGTCTGTTCGTCGGTCTTGACCAGGATGGCGCGGTCAGCACCCATGGCGAGCGCGGTGCGCAGGGTCTCCTGCGACTGCTGCGGGCCGATCGAGACGACGATGATTTCTTCCGCCTTGCCGGCTTCCTTCAGCCGGATTGCCTCTTCAACCGCGATCTCGTCGAACGGGTTCATCGCCATCTTGACGTTGGCGAGCTCCACCGCCGAACCATCAGCCTTCACGCGAACCTTGACGTTCGCATCCACAACCCGCTTCACGGGCACAAGGATCTTCATAGCTCATCCTTTCGGGAGTTTCGGTGACTTTCCAACACCTGCACGATCACATGCGGGCGCGCTTGGCTTCCGGGTCGTAGGGCGACTCCGTGATCACGCGCGCCCTGCGACGCTCGCCAAGGATCGGCACTACGAGTTCAGTGCCGGGAACGGCAAGGTCGGTTGGAAGAAGGGCGATGGCTACGTCGTAACCCAGTGTGTAGGAGTAAGTGCCCGAGGTGATGCGACCGACGAGGCTGCCCTGGTGGTAGACACCCTCGTGAATCAGCGAGCTTGCTTCGTCGGTGTCGATCGAAAGCGTGACCGAGCGGCGAGCGATCCCCCTTTCCTTCTCCTTAACAAGGGCATCGCTACCGATGAAATTACCCTTGTCGAGTCGGATGAAGCGGTCGAGGTTGCTTTCCCAAGCGGAAAGCTCCGGGTTCATGTCACGATACATTGCCCGATAGGATTTTTCGAGGCGCAATGATTCCAGCGCATGCATGCCGATCAGGCGAAGGCCATGTGATTCCCCCGATGCGAGCAGCGCATCCAGCAGATGCCTCTGGTAGCAGAGTGGATGGTAGAGTTCCCAGCCGAGCTCACCTTCGTAATTGACGCGGAGCATTCGAACGTCGCTGGCGAGCCCAACCGTGCCCGATTTCACGCCGAACCATGGGAACGCGTCATTCGAAAGATCGATCTCCGTCAACGGTTGCAGCACGTCGCGCGCCTTCGGGCCTACGATGGTAAAGCAGCCCCGGTCATTGGTGACGTTGCGGAGATGGACGCTGCCGTCTTTCGGCAGTAGTTTCGAAAGGTCGTCGAAATTCCAGCGTTCCGCCCGCGGCGTAGAGATGAGATAGAAGGTTCCTGTCTCGAGGCGGGCAACTACGTACTCGGCCTGGACGCCGCCTTTCGGTGTCAGATGATGGCTGAGGTTGACACGGCCGGTCTTCGGCAGTCGATTTGCAAGAACCCAGTCCAGCCAAGCCTCGGCACCAGGGCCGCTGACCTCGAATTTGGTCATCGGCGTCATTTCTACAAGACCGACGGCGTTGCGTACCGCATGAACCTCCTCGCCGATGTATTTGCCCTTCTCGGTCCAGCGCCAGCTGTACTGGTCCTTGGCTTCGACGCCTTTCGGCGCGAACCAGTTCGGCATTTCCCAACCGTTGAGCACGCCCCAGACGGCACCCCGCTCGGAGAGCCTGTCATAAGACGGCGCAGTCTTCTGAGGCCGGGCAGCAGGCATATCCTGACCGGGATAATGCAGCTCGGCATGGGTACCCCAAGCCTCACGGACCTTCTCGCGCGTCCAGTTTTTGTTGGCGTAGTCGCCGAAGCGACGCGAGTCGATCTCGGATGTGTCAAGACTGTTAGCGCCCTCCACGATGCGCTCGGAAAGATAATAGCCGATCGCTCCGCCCCACAGGATGCCGCCGGGCACGCCTTCGGCAATCCAGACATTTTCGAGACCCCAGGCAGGACCGACCAGCGGCAGTTCGTCGGCGGTCATCTGAAAAGGGCCACGCACATTGGCTTTGAGGCCAACACGGCCCAGCGCAGGGACCAGGTCCATCGCCCTTTCCCAGTTCCATGCGACCGCATCGAAATCTTCCTCGAGGAGATCGGCACCAAACCACTCCGGCACGCCGTTCTCGGCAAACAACTTCAGATGCTCGGTCTTTTCATAGGGACCGAACATCAGCCCGTCGCCCTCCTCGCGCAAATAGCCTTCAAAGCCCTCGTCGCGCAGGATCGGCATTTCCGGCAATCCCTGACGCTTGCGTTCGACGACCTCCGGAACCGCGTCCGTGATC
>NZ_RZQG01000289.1:0-6543 GCF_003998635.1 Mesorhizobium sp. M7D.F.Ca.US.004.03.1.1 | reverse complement strand
GGTCCCGCACTAATCGATTTTCGAACGTAAAACCCCATCCCCGCAATCCCCCCCAAGCCCTGTGAGCGAAACCCAAGGGCAGTTCGCCTCACAACTTTGGTACCGGAACCAGTCCAATATCTGTCTCTCGCGAACGTTGCCTGACCCTGATCTCAATTCGCCTCCTCGCCTTGACGTCGCCGGCCTGTGCGCCGTCGGTGAGCCGGTCGCCAGGCAATATCAACTGGCCGCCGGACATTGGCAGGATGGTGAAGCCTTTCAGTTCCGGCATATCGCGCAGGATGCCTGTGACGGAGATCGCTCGCGCTAATCCAAGCCCGGCATTGTCGGCAGGATGGAGTGTGCCAATGTCCATCTTGCGCGCCAGTACGGGCTGAAGGCCTCTGTCCATATTCGATGAGTCACCGGACATCGCCTGCTCGTCCGTGTGGCCAATCACCTCAATGACGTCCACACCATAGGAAGTTGCAATTCCAGCAATGGTCTTCGACATCTGCCGCAACTTCGTTTTGAAGCCACCGGAAAGCTCCGCACTTCCAGTATCGAAATTATAGCCATCGAGCTCGCTAAGACTGATGATCGGTGGCCAATCGTGTGGCTTGTCAGCAGAGGCCTCGTTCCTTGCCTTCTTCAGTGCGTCAGCAAGATCCTTGGACGTCTTGCCCGTGCCAACGTAGCCGAGCTCGCGCAGAACCTTCATCTTCTCGATCATGGCTTTGGCCTGATCAACGTCGACGTCGTTGTCAGAGAGGACTTTGGCGGCCGGCGCGCTTTTCACCGCTTCCTCAAGGGTCAGTCCCACTTTTTTGATTGCCTCTGCGGCCTCTTTGGCCCGGACCAATTCACGCCATTCTTGATCTGGTACATTGCGTCGACTTGCAGGCTTGACCATGGCATTCAGCTGAGCCAGCAACCGCTTGTTTTCCTCGTCAAGCTTGCGAGCGTTCTCATTGAGGGACTGCGCAATCTTCTGCGCTGCCGCAGCCTCTTTCTTTGTCTTGGCGATGAGCGCGCCTGCAGCAAGCAAAAGGCAGAAAACGAGAAGCAGCATCGTCTCAGCCATCGTCAGGCCGAGTATCAGGCCGCGGCCATAGCCCTTGCGCTCAAACGTAATGGCTGTTCCGCTAACCTCACTCACCTGCCCCACCAACTTGCTCTCTTTGGCGGTTCACCCTTCTCCACCTCCGCCGGACTGCTTAACGATCGGAAGGTGTCGCCCTCCGTGTCATCCGAAACCTTGATTGGCGTCTCCACAGGGGAGGCAACAGTGGAAGGTGCCGCCACTCGCTCGACATCGTTCGCTATCGCATTGCTCAGAGGCTGGGGAGTGCGCACGGCCGGGAGGCTATGTTGTGTAAGGGTTGCGACGAGGCCGCGTGTTTCATTGCTGTGTTTCTGCATCACAGCCATGAACTCCTCAGTCAAACGCTGCTGCGCTTGGACAGTTTCTGCGGTCTTTTCTGCGGCCGCTGCCGCTCTCTCCACTCCAGTCGCCACCTTGATCACTGCGTCGGCAAGACCGGTCATCCGCGTTTGCTGCTCTTGCGAGGCTGTTTCGGTTTTTATCGCATATTGTGCGACAGCATTACCCAGGAGCTTGACCATCGGCGCCAGATCGTTCTTCAGCACCTCATCAGGAACAACCACCTTTTCCAGCTTGGCAGCCATATTGTCGGCTTGATTACCGAGCTTTCCAACAGAGTTGGACATCGAGCTGTTGGCTTTATCCAGCAAATCCGCTGCAGCTCCAACGCGGTTCGCTATCGAAGCAAACTGGGTTTCGACTTGCCCGAAATTGTGCTGCAACGCGTCACTGAGCTTGGCAGACGCCTCTTGGACAGGCTTGATCGATTCCATGGCAATATTGTCCAGGGCAGATCGAATGTGCTCCCCATTGCGTGCCGCTTGCTCGGCAATCTCTGCAAAGCCCTCTTCGAGCATTTGATGGCTGACACGACGAAAGTCGGCGAACTCCCTGGTTACGCTTTCCATCTCGGCTCTTACACGCCGTGTCATGTCGGCAAGTTCGTGCCTCGCCGTTCGCTCAATGTCCGCGGGATCGCGCCGCATCTGATTGTAGAAAACCCTCAGAGCAATACCGGTGATCGTCGACGTGATCGCGATGCCAAAATTTTGGACGATCGTGTCGGTTGAGCCTTCCGTTCCAAACTGAAACAGCGAGACCCCAAGGCTCGTCAGGGTGAACAGGAAGCCCATATAGTAGAGGTTATCGCCGGTCTGCTCGTCGTGCAGTTGTAGCTTTCCAGCAAAGATCGAAACCCCGAGATAGAAAAACATCAGGCAGGCCGGTGCTACCGCCGCGACGATCGGATTTACGCCTGAGAGTTTTGCAATGGCGATGAATACACACCCGCCGAGTGTCAATGCCGCGAAAACCACGACCGGCAGACGTGGATGATCCAGCAAAGGTTTGTCGTGCGCTCTCGCCATCAGTTTAACCCATCCAAGCCAACCAGCTTTTCGAACTCGCCGTGATGGTTCTGGACCCAATGTGTCCAGAACTCCGCGTGATCCAGGGTCTGAAATGGCTTCTTTGCCCGATCGATATAAAGAATTGTGATGCCCACCCCATCCAGCGACGTCCCATATGTGCGGTCGGCGGCGCTGTTGAGGTATTTTTGGTAATCCAGTCCCGATCGGTACTGCGAGTAAATCGTCGTATGCTCGATCATGTCAGAGGCGACCACCAATCGCTTGGGACTGCCCTGTTTGGCCAAGCTGCTATCGAAGAGCGACAGCTTGATTTTCTGAATTCCAGCCATGATCGGAGATTGGCTCGCGGAAGCCGCATTCGGGATTTCATCGGGAAGTTTGTTCAAAGGATCGCCGAAGGCGTTTTCCCACTTCTTTTGACGCCGCGCAGGATTGTTGGTCCAACTATCGACGGTCGACCCATCACCGGGATTGCATCCATCGAACATCACCGTCAGCTCACCAGGCGCCGAGCTCAGGGTATAAATCCTCACATACCCACCCGGCTCGACCTGCCCAATGGTCTTTCGGAACTCGTTCTTGAGATCAGCCATCGTCGTTGCCGAAATTGGATCAGTGGCGTCGATGAGGACGGCGGTCAGGCTGGAGGGTCCGTCCAATGGGCAATTCGTGTTGGCGTCGATATGGCCATTGCCAGACCTGGTCCACATCCAGCCGAAGCCGGCCAACATCGCAACGGATAGCACACCAAGGGCAATGGCCGCGGCAATGGTACCCGCATTGCCTTTCTTGCGTCTGCGGGTTCGCCTAGACATTCACGCTGTCCGGGTGAAGCTTATCAAGATCTCGGTACTGCTCAATTCCCCGTTCGCATTCCTGACCAATCAGACGAACCTGCTCGTTGAGTTCCTCCTGCGCCTGGCGAATTGATGCGCCAACATCTCCCTCATTCCACTCCCGCTCGCCGGTGACGTATGGCTTGATGCGATCAAGTTTGTAGGGCGTTCCGAAATGCTTGGGCGCCGGCTCGGTCCTCGCCTGGATGTTGGCTTCCCGATACATCGACAAAAGCTGATTGCAGGCTCGCTCCAATTGGTCTTGATGCTGCGCAAAAAGAGCCAGAAGCCTCGATCGATGATCGACAATCGCGCGGTGCTCGCGCCGGCGACTACCAAGCTGCTTGACGATTTCCTCCACTTTTTCGTTGTGGTCGTCGCGGACATCCTGCAGCTCTTCGATCAGTTCCTTCTTTCGATCGATGTAGTCATCGCGCCGTCGAACGAGCCGATTTTCAACGCCAGTGTAGCCTGGGTAAGGGTCGAGCACGAACCAGCCGTCGATAAAAGCGAAAAGCGAAAACATCAGGCCGATCGCAAACAGCAACCAGGACTTGATGTCCGTGAGACCCGCTGGATTGGCGAGCATATTACGGATGACCTCAGCGCCGGCGCCGTCAGCGAGCGAGCCGCTGACCTCACGGTAGTGCGCTAGCGCCAAGTTTATCGAAATCGCCAAGCCGATATAGAAAAGGATTGAAATGATCCCAACGAATTTTACGAAAAACGACCGATGGGTGACGAGACGAGCGCAGAAAACCGCCAGGAGCAAAGCCGCCCCGATGTTGATGAAAGAGAATGCCGCAGCCTCAAGGATGCCACCAAAAAATCCCTGCTCATTGCCCTTGGCCAGGAAGTTGCCGTTCATCGCTGTCTCGACCAGAAACAGAAATAGCAGAAGCGATAGCCGGAAAATGTGAGCGGCACCGTGCTGCACACGCGCGGCACGAACGAGACCGTGCTTCTCCTTAAACCATGCATGCTCTTTTTCGGCGTCGTTCAGGGCCCTTCTCAGGCCGTGAAGTTCATCGAGGCCCACGGCGACCGAGGCTTTGAAGTCCGAAACGCTAGCGGCATTCGTCTGACGGATTAGACCGAATTGTTCCTCGAAATCGAGGCCGGCAAGACGACCTCCAAGGAGTTGCAGGTTGTCCTCAAGAGTGTGATGCGCAGCCTTCTTCTCATCCTCAACGCGTTCCACGATGGCATGTTCGACATCGTCGAGATTCTTTGCCGTTTTCGGGGGTTGGTTCACCTCGCCGCGCTGCTTTCCGCGGTTAATGACATCCAGGTCGCCGTCGATCTTGGCAGGGTCCAGGCTGTTGAATAGCTGAGTGCTCGCCCGAAAATCGTGGTTGGATTCTCGCAGTGAGTCACGCAACTTATTTAGTTTTTCGAATTTAGAGCCCACGCACTCACAACCCCAACTTTACGCCCCCCGGCAGAGTGGTTTCTATGCATAGTAGAGCTAAAGGGCAACCGCACATTCACTTCTATCCACTTGCTAGTGCGGATCAGGCTCAATTGAGTTCCAACAAATGATCATGGCTGCTGATCAACTGGTTGATCGGCCGCGACTAGTCATGTCATGAGCCGTGCTGCGATGCTCTAAGGACAGAGTGCTACGAGCGGGTTCGCGACTGGGAAATTATCCACAGTCGTATACGTGTACTGGATCTCACCGCCCAGGCGAACGAAGGCAGATAGTTCCTCCGCACGACAGACATAGTTTTTGGTCATTTCATCGATCTTCTGGACATAGACCGGCCGCGAGACGCCAGCAGCCAACAATTTGGCGTCTACTTCCGCATCGGTCTGAGCCCAGGTGGCGTTGAAAACGATCCTTGGCCCGATTGCGATGATGCTCCGAACGGAGATGTTCGAACTGATCAGCATGGGCAATGCTGGAGCCATTTCGGTTTGCATTTTTTTTGCGTAGGCGCAGACGTCGGTCTTGGTGTACTTCGAGAGGCATTCATTTGCCGTCGCCACCCTTGGCCATGTCAGCAGGATCGCCAACGGGACGTGCATCAATCGCAATCCATCCAAAGTATTCTCCTCGCCCGATCTTGGCCTGCACAGAGGAGCATCTATCCTATTTGTGTTCACAGTGCCACGAGCAGCTTGTGCCCGACCGGCAATAGTGCTCTGTCTGAAATACTTTGGGAGGGCAATAAAATGAAAACAACATTTCTCGCGGCTATGGCCGCTGCAATAATCGCTTGCGCGACCGGCGCGTTTGCACACAGTGGCGGCACTGATGCCAACGGTTGCCATACCAACCATAAGACCGGCGCGTATCACTGTCACTGAAGGTCACGCCTTTCTGAGGGACACAAACATGCTGAAGAACATCATGTCAGCTCCGCTGGGCCTCCTCTTCATGCTGGGCGGGCCGATCACCTACGTGATGAATGTCGTCGACACATGGCAGGGCCATGCATCAGTGGTCGTAAAAATCCTGATTAACTTGAGCCTGGATGCGATGTTGGCGTTCATTTGGCCGATCACTTGGGCAATCTGGCTTTTCAAATATATGGCGGGCGCCGAAACTCCACTAACAACCGTGCTGGGCGTTTGAGGATCAAGTTTGCTGAAAATAATGCTTTTCGACGCCGGCCGGAACGGTCCGGTTGGTCTGCATCTGTGTAGCTATTGCCTCGCTGCTGGCGGTAGCGCCATGGCCGTACGGCTATTACCAATTCCTCCGCGTGGTGGTCTTTTTCGCCGGGATCTACTGCGGAGCCATGGTGTGGCGATCAGGCCCTGAAAATCGCACCCTGGCTTGGGCGCTGTTTGGAGCGGCAGCGATCTTCAACCCGTTCATGCCGGTTCATTTGCCGCGCGAGCTGTGGGCAATCTTCAACGTCGCAGCGGCTACTCTGTTCGGCTTTGTCGCATACCGGCACCGGAATTAAGCCGATAATCTGAGATGGCCAAGAGTGGACCTGAGACGCCGAAGGTCAAGGCGCGCCCGAGGGTCACCGTGTCACAGCCGTTGGCGCTTTATGCGGGAGATCTCCTCGAGCGGACGAAGGAGTACTTCGAGGCTTTCAACCATCTAGGCTCGGAGTCGGAAAAGGCGCATCTTTTTGCCCGTTATTTTCTATTTTCGCATGCCCTAGATGTGGAGCTTCAACAGGTTGTCCTCGATCAGGGCGAGGCGACTGATAGGCGTTTTTGACTTTAGGCTGCCATGTGGACGATGCCAATTGTATCTGTGCAGCCAGACAGGCAGTTCGGCGGCACGATG
>NZ_RZQG01000288.1:0-6552 GCF_003998635.1 Mesorhizobium sp. M7D.F.Ca.US.004.03.1.1 | reverse complement strand
GGTCATGACGGGCCTCCAACGATCTTGAGATGGTTTTTCGCCTTTGCGGGAGCCGCCTCCATCTCGCGCAATGCGGCGCGCGCCCTGCCTATGCGCGACATCAGCGTGCCCAGCGGCACGCCGCTGGCATCGGCGGCTTGGCTGTAGGAAAGGCCTTCGATGGCTACGAGGTGCAGCGCTGAACGCTGTTCTTCCGGCAGGCTGAAAAAGGCCTCGCGCACCTGCGCCAGGCGCACCGAATGCTCCTGCGGCGCCGGGGTGCTGCCCTCGGCAAGATATCCGGCCTGTTCGACGCGCGCGGCTTCAGACCTGCGCGACCGCATTTTGTCGATGAAGGTGTTGTGGACGATCGACAGCAGCCAGGCGCGCAGGTTTCCACCGGAGCGAAAGGTGCCACGCCGTTCATAGGCGCGCACCAGCGCGTCGTGGACGAGATCCTCCGCATCCGTGCTGTTCCGCGTCAGCGAGCGCGCGTAGCGGCGCAGCGAACCGAGCTGTCCTATGATGTCAAAGCGTGGCATCGACGGTTTCATGTCCTGTTTACGGAGCATGTGGGGAATTTAATCCCTGCCCTGCCAATTTTCTTAATCGGGTTCGCTGCAGGACGTCGTTCGCTTCTGATCTCGCCTCATGACCGACTTCACGCCCGACGGAGATTCTCCGGTTCCGGCGCCGTTACACCACAGGCGCGCAAGACCCATCTGCGCCCGTCGCTGCGGAAATCGGTGATGCTGAGCGGCTCAATGTCGATCTTCCAACAGGCGGCGAGCGGGGCACCGAGAACATGTAGGATCGCGGTGCGGACAACGCTGGCATGGGTTATCGCGACGGTGTGGCCGCGCTCGGCGATCAACCCGTCCATCAGGTTCGAGGCTCTGCTCGCGACGTCGGCCAGCGACTCGCCACCATGCGGAGCCGCATCGGGATCGGTGAGCCAGGCGGCGATGCCCTCGGGGTGCTCGGCCTGGATCTCGTCAAAACGCTTGCCGGCCCAGCTTCCATGGTCCTGGTCCGCCAGAAGCGGTTCGATCGAGGCGTCCAACGACAGCGCCCCAGCACTTTGGCGTGCGCGAAGTGCTGGACTTGTCCACACGCGGTCGGCGCGACGCAGTGTTGCGCTCATCGCCTTCGCAAGGGTGATCGAGCGCGGCTCGAGCGGCTCATCCAGCGGAAACGACCCTTGCCGGGTTGCTGCCGTGGCGCCGTTGCAGATCATCGTCAGACGTACGAGCATCCGGCAGCTATCCCTCGATCACACCTCGTTGGCCAGCAATAGCGCCGTCTGAATGATCTCGCCATCGAGTTGCAGCTCTGTACGCCGATGAACCGGCACGGTCGCGCTACCGTGACCGGCAGGCGTTCAGTTGAGGTGCCACCGATGGTCGCTTGGTCGAATGACGATCAAGGCCTTTCGCCGCGCCGCAGCTTGCCTTCAATCGCGGCAATCACCGGCATCAGATCGGCCACGCCCTTGACGACAAAATGCGCGCCGGCGGCAGTGAGCTTGGCCGATGCCTCGGCCCGTTTCATCCTGAACACATCCGGAGCCAGAGCCTGCGTCTCCGCCAGCGTGTGGCCGAAGACATTGCCGGTCACCGCCACGCCGACGGTCCACGCGCCCGCATTGATACCCTCGGCGATACCGACCTCGGTGTCGTCGACCTTGACACACAGCCACGGCGGATAGACGCCGAGTTCGGTCAGTGCTTTCCAGAGCATGAACGGTGTCGGCCTGCCGTCGGGCGTGTCGCCAGTGCACACCAGGCAATCCGGCGAAAAGCCCTGCGCTGCGGAAGCGCGGCCTCAAGATCGGCACCACCACCGGCTACACGCGCGACATCATGGCGGAAATCCTGCCGGTTGCCGCAGCGCCCTGACCACATCGACAACACCGGGAATGACATCGGAGAACCGCGCCGCCACAGCCCGGTTCTTCGGCACGAACACATCATAGATTGCGTCGATGTCGGCCTCCGTCGCGATATGACCGTGCTGCTCCGTCCAGGCGGCAGCGATCCTGGGCTGGGCCAGCAATGCTGCGATATGCGGGCGCTTGGCCATTCCCATCGGCCCCCTCGCCTCATCGACGCTGATCGCCACGCCGAATTCAGCGAAGGCCTCGACAAAGACGCCCATCGGCGCCAGCGAGCCGTGATCGACAACGGTGCCGGCCCAGTCGAAGACGACGGCGCGAAGCAAACCGGGGGTGGCCATCATGCGATCTTCCTGGCGTCTGCCGTGGTTGAACCGAAAAGTTCATCGACCACCTCTTCGGCGATCGCGAACGAGGTGCTGGCGCCGGTGCCGCTGGTGATCATGACCAGCCGTACGCCCTCCCGCGGCGCGTCGGCGAACATGGTGCGACCGGTTGCCGAGGCATAGATGCCGGTCCAGCGTTCCAGCACGCGCGGCGGAGGACCGCCAAAGACGGCGCTGAACTCCTCAAGGATGATCTCGTCGACGCGCTCCGAGGCAAACGGATCCGGCGTCACCGCATAGTGATGTGAATCGCCGACCACCAGCGTGCCGTCGGCACTCTGCACGACGATCAGATGCACGCCGTTGTCGAGTGCGTCGCCCTGCTCGGCTTCCAGCCGACGTCGCAAGGCGGTGGCTTCGGGCAAAGCAGCATAGCCGCTGTAACGCGCCAGCCCAAGATCCGACATCACCGCCGCCGGCAACCGGAAGCCGGGATCGGCAAGGCGCATCATCTGCAATTTGCAGCGGGTGACGCCGTATTGCGCGATACGATCGGGGTAAAGCGTGGCCAGGTCGTCACCAGGGCAGACGATCACCTTGTCGGCGAAAACCAGGCCCCGGCTGGTCTCGATGTCAGGCGGCTCGATCTGGTGTACCGCCGTTTCGCGTCGGAATTCCACGCCATGCTTTTCGGCGAGGAAGGCCGCAAGCTGCGGGATGGCCTGACGCGACTCGACACGCACGTCGTGCGGGCTCCACAGGCCGCCGGCAAAATCCTGGCCCGCCAGTTCGGGAAAATCGCTGCGAAGCGCTTCAGGTTCGAACAGCAAACAGCCCTCGCCCATCTCGGTTTGAAGAAATGCCTCGACCACCGCGCGCGCTTCCGGGCGGCGCGCGACGACGACCACGCCGCGCTGGATGACTTCGATGCCGGCGGGCGCGGCCACCTCCAGCCAGATGTCGCGGGATCGCATGGCACGGCGCCATACCTGGCCGCGTTCCTGGCCACTGACGGTCACGAAGCCGAAATTGCGCACCGAAGCGCCGTTGGCCTGGGCGTCACGGTCGATGACGACGACGCTGAGACCACGACGGACTGCGGCGAGTGCATGGGCGAGACCGACAATGCCGGCTCCGACGATGGCGAGATCGAATTTTTCTTGCCGGCTCATCGTCGTTTCACACCATCATTCTCATGCTTCGTCCTGGAAACGCTATTCAAACTACGCCGATGTGACAGGAACGTGTAGGGCGCTCCGCCCTCTCGTACATATAGCCTGCCCGATGCCGGCCAGTGTTAGGGCAATGCTCGATGCGATGCATTCGGGCAGCTTTGCACGGGCTGAAGCGATAGTAAAAGCGCTGGCGAAATGCGTTCGATTTGCGTATCACTCCGCCGCGCCAATGGAACCATTTTCGATGTTTGAAGCCCTGCAGCCCGCCCCCGCCGACAAGATCCTGGCCCTGATCGGCCTTTATCGCGCCGACCCGCGTCCCGACAAGGTCGACCTCGGCGTCGGCGTCTACAAGGATCGCGACGGCAAGACGCCGGTCATGCGCGCCGTGCGCGAAGCCGAAAAGCGGTTGCTGCAGGGTCAGGACACCAAGACCTATCTCGGCCTTGCCGGCGATACCGGATTCAACACTGTGATGGCCAAGCTCGCCTTTGGTCCGGGCGCCGACATGACGCGCATCCGTGCGGCACAGGCGCCCGGCGGCTCCGGCGCGCTGCGGCTGGTGGCGGAACTGCTCAAGCGGACACGCTCCGATGCAACCATCTGGCTGTCGGACCCGACTTGGCCGAACCACATGCCGGTGATGCGCGCCGCCGGCCTGCAGATCCGCGAATACCCCTATTTCGATGCCGCCTCGGGCGCCGTTCGTTTCGACGACATGCTGGCAGCGCTGCGGACGGCAAACAGCGGCGACGTCGTGCTGCTGCATGGCTGCTGCCACAACCCGACCGGCGCCAATCTGGATGCGGCCCAGTGGGCAGCCGTTGCCGATCTGGTCGTCGAGCGCGAGCTGCTGCCGTTTGTCGACATCGCCTATCAGGGCTTTGGCGATGGCCTTGAGGCCGACGCCCTCGGCTTGCGCCTGCTGGCGGCAAAAGTTCCGGAAATGGTCGTCGCGTCGAGCTGCTCGAAGAATTTCGCCGTCTACCGCGACCGTGTCGGCGCGGCGATGGTCCTGGCTAGGGACGGCGCACAGGCCGACGTGGCGATGAGCCAGATGCTGTCGGCGGCGCGCGCCATGTATTCGATGCCGCCGGACCATGGTGCTGCCGCGGTGCGCATCGTGCTGGAAGATGCAGCCTTGCGTGCGGACTGGGAGGCCGAGCTTGAAGAGATGCGCCTGCGCATGCTCAGGCTCCGCGTCCAGTTCGCCGAGGCGCTGCGCCGGCAGTCCAATTCCGACCGTTTCGATTTCGTCGCCAGCCATCGCGGCATGTTCTCCCGCCTAGGCCTCACGGAAGCGCAGGTCGAGCGGCTGCGCGCCGAGCACGGCGTCTACATGGTCGGCGACAGCCGCATCAACGTCGCCGGCCTGCCCGAGGACGGGATGGACGAACTCGCCAAGGCGATCGTTTCTGTCCTCGACTGACGGGGCTCACCTGTGGACAAGGCGCCTTCGCCGGCTGACAGCGTTGGCAGCGCGGGCGGCGGCGCGATAGCATCCACCGTATGACGCCATCAAAAGACATTTCGCGCCTGATCGAGATCATGGCGGCGCTGCGCGTGCCGAAGACCGGCTGCCCGTGGGACATCGAACAGGATTTCTCGACCATTGCGCCCTACACGATCGAGGAAGCCTATGAGGTGGCGGACGCCATCGCGCGCGGCGATCTCGACGATCTGCGCGACGAACTGGGCGACCTTCTGCTGCAGGTCGTCTATCATGCGCAAATGGCCGAGGAAGCCGGCGAATTTGCCTTCCCCGACGTGGTGCAAGCCATCACGACGAAGATGATCCGACGCCATCCGCATGTCTTTGGCGACGAAAAGGCCCGCAGCGCTGGCATGGCCAAGGGCATGTGGGAAAAGATCAAGGCCGAAGAGAAGGCGGAGAAGCGAAGCGCTCGCCTCGCCCGCGGTCTCGATCCGGAAGACAACGGCAAGGGGTTTCTGGACAGCGTGCCGGTCGCCCTGCCCGCGCTGACCCGGGCGCTGAAACTTCAGGAGAAGGCCGCCCGCGTCGGCTTCGACTGGAGCGAGGCGGCGCCCATTCTCGACAAGATCGAGGAAGAGATCGGCGAGTTGCGCGAGGCGCTGGCCAAGGGCGACACCGCCTCGATCAAGGACGAGTTCGGCGACATGCTGTTTGCCGTCGTCAATCTCGGCCGCCACCTCAAGCTCGATTCGGAAGCAGCGCTTAGCGGCACCAACGAGAAGTTCCGTTCACGCTTCCATTATGTCGAGCAAGCCCTGGAAAAATCCGGCAACACGCTGGAAAAGGCGACCTTGTCCGAGATGGAGACGCTCTGGCAGGAAGCAAAGACCGCGAAGTAAGTTGCATTACCCGTTGTTTTTACGACGCAATCTGCTTTCGATCTCTTCGCGGGCGCTTTGTGTGGCCTTGAGCGAGATGGTGGCGCTGCCGTCATCATTGTCGCTTCGCGAAACGACGTCGCCATTGCGATAAAGCCAGTCGACAAGGCCGAACTGTGCCGGCTCGATCGTCACCGTCAGGTCTTCGAGCTCGCCGGCCATCCGTGTTTCGATGATCGCCTTCAGCGCATCGATACCCTCGCCGGTCACCGCCGACACAGCAATCGGCGGCGCCTTGCTGGCGTCGGCGCCATCGGCAAGCAGCCGGCTGCGGTTGCCCTCGTCGAGCCGATCGATCTTGTTCCACACTTCGATCACACGCTTTGCGTCGCCGGCATCGACACCGAGGTCGGCCAGGATGCGCTCGACATCCTCGGCCTGGGCGGCTGTATCGGGGTCAGAAATGTCGCGCAGGTGAAGGACGAGGTCGGCCTCGACCACCTCTTCCAGGGTGGCGCGGAAAGCGGCGATCAGATGCGTCGGCAGGTCCGAGATGAAGCCGACCGTGTCCGAAAGGATGATCGGCGTGCCGTGCGGCAGGCGCACGCGGCGCAGCGTCGGGTCAAGCGTGGCAAACAGCATGTCCTGCGCCAGTACGTCTGCTCCGGTCAGCCGGTTGAACAGCGTCGACTTGCCGGCATTGGTGTAGCCGACGATCGCCACCACCGGGAACGGCACCTTCCTGCGCTTGGCACGGTGCAGGTCGCGCGTACGGCGCACCGTTTCCAGCTCGTGCTTCAGCTTGATGATCTTTTCCTGCAACTGCCGCCGATCGGATTCGATCTGCGTTTCGCCGGGGCCACCG
>NZ_RZQG01000287.1:0-6561 GCF_003998635.1 Mesorhizobium sp. M7D.F.Ca.US.004.03.1.1 | reverse complement strand
TTGCTGAAGCGATCAATTCCACCGGGGTCCGCGTCTTCCGCCTCACGGCTGGAGCGGACATGTCCCATCAGTTGCTGCCCCTGGCGCTAAAAGGGTTGACCAGAGCTCAGGAACACCTTCTGGTCCTGGGTCGCCAGAGCGCCATCGAACGCGTCGCCGCGTTCCTCGTCGACATAGCGGAGCGGCAGGGCGGATTGCGGCAGGTGGAACTACCAATGTCGCGTATGGACATCGGTGATTATCTCGGCCTCACCATCGAGACCGTGTCGCGGGTTTTCACCCGACTGAAGGACAAGGGCGTCATCCGCCTGCTCAACCTGCGCAGCGTCGAAATCGTCAAGCACGATGCGCTTCACAATATGAGCGAATGATCCGCGGTATTCAGTCAAGCGACCGCCGCCTCGGCCTCCGCAGTGATCGGCCGTGGATACGAAGGCGATCATCCTCGGGGTATTGACGACTGGGCATCGGCAACGGCGCAAGACAAGACCCGCGCTACCGCGGCGCGAGACCTCGCAAAACCGTCAAGACGACAGGCGGCTAACGCCGCAGCGCGTACACGCTTGCCATGTTTTCGCCGGCCATCGGCAGCGCCATGTCATCATCGAGAAGGCGCGTGATGCGGGCAAAGCCCGTGAACGCTTTCCTTGCTTCCTCGGCCGACATCTGGCCCGACAAAGCGGCCGAGCAGCAATTCAGCGCGCACCGATAAACCGGACCGCGCCGTCCCGTCGGCCATTTCCGCAAGAACACCATGGCCTCGGCAACACTATCGATTTCTTCAGCAGGATGCCCCTGCCCGCGCGAAATTCGCACAGGCGAAAAGAAATGCAGATAATCCATCGTTTCCTCCCGGTCGACCGCGATGCGCTCGATCGAACCCCACCAAACGCACAATCCGCCAGTTGGTTCCACAAAAAAATGGAATCTTTAAAAATCTGTCAAGCGAATGCGATCACCGCGCGCGGTGATGAATGTCGCCTATACCGTCGGGAAGTGGCAGGCGACTTTGCGACCCGGTCGGTATTCCCTCAGTTGCGGCCGCTCCGAACGGCAGCGCTCCGCTGCGATCGGGCATCGGGGGTGGAAACGGCACCCGGACGGAGGGCTGAGCGGGCTCGGTACGTCGCCGGTGAGGATGATGCGCTTGCGCGTTCCGCTGGGCGTCGTCTCCACAACGGGAACCGCCGAGATCAGCGCCTGGCTATAAGGATGGGCTGGTGCTGCAAACACCTCCTCCGCCGGCCCTTCCTCGACGATCGAGCCGAGATACATGACCGCGATGCGGGTCGACACCTGGCGCACGACGGACAAGTCGTGAGCGATGAAGATGTAGGTGAGGTGCAGCTTCTCCTGTAGCCTCTCCGAGGCGTTCGAGGCCATCTGGCGCGCCACCGACGACGTCAGCCTCTCCGAGGGCTCGCGCCACAGCAAGATCCAACGTGTCCGGGTCTTGTGCGTACCGGCCGTTCTGAACCTTTGGCTGGCGGACAGGTTACCGAACTTTCGCCGGTTGCATCCGTCCGTGGATCTGGAGATCTCCACTTCAGGCAAGCGGGCCAATTTCGATTTGGCCATTGTCGACGAGTTCGTTTACAAGGCCGGCCCGGCTTTGACACTGCTGATCCCACTGCTGCTGACGCCGGTCTGTGCGCCTTCGCTGCTGGAGGGGCCGGTGCCGCTGCGATCGCCAGCCGATCTGGTCAATCATCATCTGATCCATGAATGCGAGACCATGAGGTGGAAGCGGTGGTTGGAGCAGGAAGGTGTTTTGGACACGACGCCGAAATCCAGCACAACACTGGATGACTGCACGCTGATCATGCGCGAGGCGATCAATGGCGCCGGAATAGCGCTTGCGGACACGATGATGGCGCAAGATTTTCTGCAGCAAGGCAAACTTGTCGCCCCGTTCCGTGCCCGCCACACCTACCCGGCCGGCATTTACCTGCATCAGCGCCGCAGCATCGGCAACAAGCCAGGCACCGGCCTGTTTCAGGATTGGCTGCTCGCCGAAGTCGCGGACCACAAGCGGGTGATGACCCTCGCTTAGACGGACTCTGCCGTTGCCGGCGGATGTCGGGAGTGCCGGGAGCTGCTTCAGATTGAAATCCCAACGTCGAATTTCGAATCATCGATCGCCAAGTGCAGAGGCGGCCCACCATCGCGGCCCGTCGATAATCGCAGTTCGCATTGAATATCTTTAAGGCCAAAGCCGGCAAATAGGTTGCTTGTCCGTTCCCCTGCGTCAGGCTTAACCTGCACGCGGCCAACGCGTGAGGGCGCGTGCTGCAAAAGGGGAACATTGCAATGACAATACAGGGTGCTTCACCTGATCTGTACAACGAGGATCTGGCTCCAGCCAAAATCCGAAACTGGGGACCATTCTCGATCTTCAACGTCTGGACGTCGGACGTTCACAGCCTCTGGGGCTACTATCTGGCGGCAAGCCTGTTCCTGTTCTGCGGCGGCTTCGTCAACTTCATCATCGCCATCGGCATCGGTTCGCTGATCATCTACGTGATGATGAACATGGTCGGCTATGCCGGGGTCAAGACCGGCGTGCCCTACCCCGTGCTAGCCCGCGCCTCCTTCGGTATCTGGGGCGCCAACATACCGGCGCTGGTGCGCGCCGTCGTCGCCTGCTTCTGGTATGGCGCACAGACGGCCGCCGCCTCCGGCGCCATCGTGGCGCTTTTGATCCGTTCACAATGGTTCGCCGACTTCAACGCCAGCACGCATTTCCTCGGCCATACTGGCCTCGAAGTGATCTGTTTCGTGGTCATCTGGGCGCTGCAACTGCTGATCATCCAGAACGGCATGGAAACAGTGCGCCGCTTTCAGGACTGGGCCGGGCCAGCGGTCTGGGTGATGATGCTGGTGCTGGCGATCTATCTCTGCGTCAAATCCGGGAGATTTGCCTTCACCAGCGACATCCCGATGGATGTGCTGCTGGACAAGACCAAGGATGCGGGCGTGCCCGGCACGCCGGGTTCCTGGACATCGCTGTTTGCGGTGGCGGCGATCTGGGTCACCTACTTTTCCGCGCTCTATCTCAATTTCTGCGATTTCGCCCGTTACGCGCCAGACAAGGCATCGCTGCGTAAGGGCAACATCTGGGGCTTGCCGATCAACCTGATCCTGTTCTCGCTGGTCGCCGGCGTCACCACCATTGCCGCCTTTGACGTCTATGGCGAAGTGCTGCTGCATCCCGACCAGATCTCGGCGAAATTCGACAGCTGGTTCCTGGCAGCACTCGCAGCCTTGACCTTTGCAGTAGCAACACTCGGCATCAATGTGGTGGCAAACTTCGTCTCGCCGGCCTTCGACTTCTCCAACGTCTTTCCCCGGCAGATCGACTTCAAGAAGGGCGGCTACATCGCGGCCATCATCGCGCTCGTGCTCTATCCCTTTGCGCCATGGGAAGGCAGTGCAGCTTCCTTCGTCAACATCATCGGCGCGACGATGGGGCCGATCTTCGGGGTGATGATGGTCGACTACTATCTGATCCGGAAGGGCGAGGTCGACGTCGAGGCGCTCTATCGCGAGGACGGCGAGTTCCGCTTCCAGGGCGGCTGGCACGTCAACGCCTTCATCGCAGCCGGCATCGGCGCCATTTTCTCATCGATCCTGCCGAACTTCACCAACTGGCTGCCGTCCTGGTGGGGCGTCTATGGCTGGTTCTTCGGCGTGGCGATTGCCGGCATCATCTACTATGTGCTGCGCACCGCCGCTTTGGGCGCCGGAGCGAAGACGGCAAAGGCTTGAAAATGAGGCAGTAGGTGCTGGCGAGCAGAGAACAGCTTGCCTACTGCCTACTGCCTACTGTCCACCATCTCGACCAGTCTGCGCACGGTGTTCCAGTTGCGCGAGGTGCCGATGCCCATGCGTTTGTGGTTGGTCGCCGCAAGCAGCCGCGAACTTGGCCTCTCGCGTGAAAAGACGACCCAGATGTCTCCGCCGACCGACACAACCTTCTCGTTCTCGGCGATATAGGTTTGGAGCGCCGCCACGGCGTCCACGGGTGCAGGTTTGCGCATCACCCGCACGGCCACCTGGTCGCCTGCCTCGGCGGATTCGTCCGGAAACGGATTGCCGGCGGCAAGCTTCAGCCAGTCCTCGGCACCGCGCACGATGATATCGACATGGCGGCCGAAGGTCTTTTCGAAGGCTGCTTCCAGCCGCCGTTCCAGATCGGCGATGTCCGTTGCCGGCGCCTCGAACAACAGATTGCCGGTCGCCACCAGCGTGCGCGGGTTGTTCAGCCCGAGCTCCTCGGCCATGGCCTTGAGGTCGGCCATGACGACCCGTCGCCCCTCGCCCAGGATGATGCTGTAAAGCAGCGCGACATAGGTCTGCATAGTCCGACCGGCCTAGAGCATGATGCCGAAAAGTGTGAAGCGGTTTTCTCGGACAAACGGGCACCGTTTGTCCAGACATCATGCTCTATCTCTTTGATTTAGAGCTACACTAGTCGGCTCTGTTCCACCGCCGCCTCGATGAAACTGGCAAACAGCGGATGCGGGTCGAGCGGCCGGCTTTTCAGTTCCGGGTGATACTGCACGCCGATGAACCAGGGATGGTCGGGATACTCGACCGTTTCCGGCAGCACGCCGTCGGGCGACATGCCGGCAAACACCAAGCCGCAATCCTCGAGCCGCTCCTTGTAGTCGACATTAACCTCGTAGCGGTGGCGATGGCGCTCGGAAATCTGCGTGTCGCCATAGATCTCGGCGATCTTGGATCCCTTGGCGAGCTCGGCCTGATAGGCGCCGAGCCGCATCGTGCCGCCGAGATCGCCGGTTTCGCGGCGCTTCTCCAGCATGTTGCCTTTCAGCCATTCGGTCATCAGGCCGACGACCGGTTCCTCGGTCGGACCGAACTCGGTCGAGGACGCATGCTCCACGCCGGCCAGCGACCGCGCCGCCTCGATGCAAGCCATCTGCATGCCGAAGCAGATGCCGAAATACGGCACTTTTCGCTCACGCGCGAATTTCGCCGCCAGGATCTTGCCTTCGGAGCCGCGCTCGCCAAAGCCGCCGGGAACCAGGATGCCATGCACCTTTTCCAGCCAGGGCGTCGGATCCTCCTTTTCGAAGATCTCCGATTCGATCCAGTCGAGTTTGACCTTGACGTGGTTGGCCAGGCCGCCATGCGAGAGCGCTTCGATCAGCGATTTGTAGGCATCCTTGAGGCCGGTATATTTGCCGACCACGGCGATAGTGACCTCGCCTTCGGGATTGTGGATGCGGTTGGACACCGCCTGCCAGGGCTCCATGCGCGGCTTCGGCGCCGGATCGATGCCGAAGGCGGCCAGCACTTCCGAATCGAGCCCTTCCTTGTGATAGGCCATCGGCACATCGTAGATATGCGGCACGTCGAGCGCCTGGATCACGGCACTTTCGCGCACATTGCAGAACAGTGACAGCTTTCTGCGCTCTTCCTTGGGGATGGCGCGATCGGCGCGGACCAGCAGGATGTCGGGCGCGATGCCGATGCCGCGCAGTTCCTTGACCGAATGCTGGGTCGGCTTGGTCTTCAACTCGCCCGCCGTCGGGATGTAGGGCATCAGCGTCAGATGGACGTAGACGGCGTTGTTGCGCGGCAGGTCGTTGCCGAGCTGGCGTATAGCCTCGAGGAACGGCATCGCCTCGATATCGCCGACCGTGCCGCCGATCTCGCACAGCACGAAATCATAGTCGTCATTGCCGTTGAGGACGAAATTCTTGATCTCGTCGGTGACATGCGGAATGACTTGCACGGTGGCGCCGAGATAGTCGCCGCGCCGCTCGCGCTCTATGATGTTCTTGTAGATCCGGCCGGTGGTGATGTTGTCCTGCTGATTGGCGGAGCGGCCTGTGAAGCGCTCGTAATGGCCAAGATCGAGATCGGTTTCCGCACCGTCGTCGGTGACGAAAACCTCGCCATGCTGATACGGCGACATCGTGCCCGGATCGACATTCAGGTAGGGATCGAGTTTTTTGATGCGTGCGCGATAGCCTCGCGCCTGCAGGAGAGCCCCAAGGGCCGCTGCGGCTATGCCTTTTCCAAGTGAGGAAACCACGCCGCCTGTGATGAATACATATCGCGCCATGGGAGTCATCGCTTAACGCGGCCGGATTGATTCCGCCAGAGAAAAAACCACCGCGAAGGTTTTTTCCCAAGAAGGCGCTCGGGTCGTGAACAGGGCAAAACAAAAGGGCCGGCTGAGCCGGCCCTTTCGGCAGAATGATGGAAACGTCAGATGATAACGACCTTGGTGCCCACCCTGACGCGGCTGTAGAGGTCCATGACGTGCTCGTTGATCATGCGGAAGCAGCCATTCGAGGCGCTGGTTCCGATCGACTGCGGTGCGATGGTGCCGTGGATGCGCAGATGCGTGTCCTTCTTGCCGTCATAGAGATAGATGGCGCGCGCGCCGAGCGGGTTCTGGCCACCGCCGGGCATGCCGTCCTTGTACTGGCCGTAATGCTTCGGCTCGCGCTTCTGCATGTCCAGCGTCGGGATCCAGCGCGGCCATTCCTGCTTGTCGCCGACCGCTACCGTGCCCTTGAACTGCAG
>NZ_RZQG01000286.1:0-6581 GCF_003998635.1 Mesorhizobium sp. M7D.F.Ca.US.004.03.1.1 | reverse complement strand
GATCGACTATGTCAACGCCCACGGCACGTCGACTCCGGAGAACGACAAGATGGAACATCTGGCGCTGTCGACCGTGTTCGGCGAACGGATCGGCTCGATGCCGGTTTCGTCGAACAAGTCGATGATTGGCCACACGCTGTCGGCGGCAGGCGCGGTCGAGGCGGCGTTCTCGCTGCTGACGATGCGCGAAAGCGTCATTCCGCCGACCATCAACTATGACAATCCCGACCCCGCGATCGTGCTCGACGTGGTGCCGAACAAGAAGCGTAATGCCGAGGTTCGCACCGTTCTGTCGAACTCCTTCGGTTTCGGCGGCCAGAACACTTGCCTTGTCATGGCGCGGGAACCGGTCTAAGCGACCTTTTTCAGCCAGACTGAACCGACAGGCCCCATGCGCGCATTGCAACTTATAGAGGACCGCCGTCTTGAGACGGTGGACCTGCCGCCTCCCCCACCGCCGGCACTCGGTGAAGTCACGCTGCGCATCAAGGCGGTGGCGCTGAACCACATCGACGTCTGGGGCTGGCGCGGCATGGCCTTCGCCAAGCGCAAGCTGCCGCTGGTCGTCGGCGCCGAAGCCTCCGGCGAGGTCGAGGCGGTCGGCCCCGGCGTTTCCAGCCTGCTGCCCGGACAATTGGTGTCGATCTACGGCGCGCGCACCTGCGGCCTTTGCCGCGCCTGCCGCGAAGGCCGCGACAATCTCTGCGAACATGTTTCGGGCGTTCACGGCTTCCATCTCGACGGCTTCGCGCAGGAAAAGATCAACCTGCCGGCCCGCCTGCTGGTTCCTGCCCCGCCCGGCGTGACCGACATCGGTGCGGCGGTGGCGCCCGTTACCTTCGGCACGGTCGAGCATATGCTGTTCGACAACGCCAGGCTGCAGCCCGGCGAGACCATTCTCATCCATGCCGGCGGATCCGGCATCGGCTCGGCGGCCATCCAGCTGGCCAAGCGAATGGGCTGCACCATCATCACCACGGTCGGCTCGAACGACAAGATCGACAAGGCCAAGGCGCTCGGCGCCGACCATGTCATCAACTATCGCGACGACCGTTTCGAGGGCGTCGTGCGCAAGCTGACCAAGAAGAAGGGCGTCGACGTCGTGTTCGAACATGTCGGCGCCGACACTTTTGCCGCTTCCATGCTGTGCCTGAAGCGTGGCGGCCGCCTGGTGACCTGCGGTTCGACTTCCGGCGTGTCGACGCAGATCAACCTGATGCAGTTGTTCCAGCAGCAATTGAAGCTGCTCGGCTCCTTCGGCTGCCGCATGGAGAACATGGCCAACGCCATGCAGAAAATGGCGGCGGGACAGGTCGCCCCGGTCATCGACACCGAAGTCGACTTTGACGGTATCGATGCCGCGCTGAAGCGCATGGAAGGCCGCGACGTGTTTGGCAAGATCATCCTGCGCGTCGGCTAGAGCCTTGACCTCTGTGTTCAAGAAGTTCCGCCGGGATCTCAAATTTCGCTACGGCAGGCAGCTGCGCCAGTTGAACTACTGGCTGGTGGCGCGCGCGGCTATGATGATCATCTCGGTCCTGCGTCTGCTGCCGGCCGACAGTGCGCTGAACTTTGCCGACCGCGTCGCACGCCGCGTTGGCCCCTGGGTGGGACGCCATCAGGTCGCTGTCGACAATCTGCGCAAGGCCTATCCGGAAAAGGGCGAGGCCGAAATCCAGGCGATCGCCTCCGACATGTGGGGCAACATGGCCCGCCTTGCCGCCGAATACATCTTTCTCGACGCCCTGTTCGACTACGATCCCGCGGCCAGCAAGCCCGGCCGCGTCGAGGTCAAGGGCATAGAGCATTTCGTCGAGATCGCCGCCGAAAAGCGGCCACACATCGTCTTCACCGGCCATCTCGGCAATTTCGAACTCTTGCCGGTGGCGGCGGCGACCTTCGGCATGAACATCACGGCGCTGTTTCGCCCGCCCAACAATCCCTATCTCGCCGACTACATCCTGTCGACGCGCCGCTCGACCATGGGCTCATTGCTGCCGTCGATGGCCGGCGCCTCATTCGCGTTGGCAGGGGTGCTGGAGAATGGCGGCAACATCGGCATCCTTGTCGACCAGAAATTCTCCAATGGCCTGGACACGACATTCTTCGGCCGTCCCTGCCAGAGCAATCGGGTGCTGGCGACCCTTGCCCGTCACTACGACTGCGACGTCTATCCGGCACGCTGCGTCAGGCTGCCAGGCAATCGCTTCCGGCTCGAGATCGAGGACAAGTTGACATTGCCGCGCACCATTGACGGCAGCGTCGATGTCCACGCCACCACCCAGCGTCTCAACGATGTGGTCGAACGCTGGGTACGCGAAGATCCCGGCCAGTGGATGTGGTTCCACAAAAGGTGGGAGATCGGCGGTGGGCGGAGAAAGCGGCCCCATCAGGCAAAGGCGCCCATCGCCAGCGCTTGAGTTCGTTCCTCGGCGAGCGCTGATTTGATCACTGCCCGCTATTGATGGGCCATCAATAACCAGCGCCTTGGAACAGACAAAACCTTCGCCGAGTGCTGTCGCTACCGGCAGAAAGTCCCACACCGAAGTCCAAGCACGGTAACGAAAATTCGAACTGCTTTGTAATGCTGCCGGTGCGCGGCAAGGGACAGTCGTATCCCGCTCGTTGCCAGGCAGGCAGCGGCCCACCGCCTCACGGGGCTGATTGTGCGCAAAAGCCGCAAGGACGCGCCTCGCGGCTTTTGCAATCGATTTTTCTGTCAGACCAGGAAAGGCCCGCCAAGGCTATAGAAGCGGCAACGGCAGGATAAAATTGGGCCGGTAGGTGTCCATCGTGGCGCCATTGCGGTCTTCCTCGAGCAGGGTGTTCGAACCGAAACTCGCCCGCAGGCCGATCAGGTATTTGTGGATGTTCAGATCGGTGCTCGCAACCGACACGTGATCCAGCTGATAGCGTCCAAACACCGAGAACGGCGTGCCGGAGAACCGGTAGTTGGCCTGCAGCGCCGCGGTGACGGTATTCACGTGTTCGCCACTAAAAGAAATCGTAGAATAGCCAAGCTCGCCGTCGAAGCGAAGATTGTCCTGGGCGAAATAGCGCACCACGGCGCGGCCTCCCCAGTTGTCCAGATGCTCCGACTCTCCATTGGCCCGCAATTGACCATAGTAAATCTGGCCATAGACGGTCACGTTGCCGAAATAGGCCTGGGCTTCGGGACCGACTGTGAAATTGTAGATCTTCGGGCCGCCAATGTCCCCGCCGTAGCGCGTGAACGTCGCAAATCCGCCAAGCGCATAACTGCTCGGGTCGCGCCAGTAGCCGTGGATGGCGCCGCCATAGCCATAAATGTTGCTGCCCTCGACCCAAAGCGAATCGATGCTCGCGTCGGTTTGGATGTTCCAGCGCGCGTCGATCGGGAAATTGACCCGACCGGCACCGCCTGCTGTCGTCGCCGAGAGATGTCCACCATCTGCCGACAGATACAATCCGCCAAGATAAGCTTCGACATAGCCGGAAATATGCGGCTGTGCGAGTTCCTGATCCATGACAATTGGCTCAACCGCATCGGCGGCGATGGCCGAAGTAGCGGTGACGGCAATCGCCGCCCCAAGAAGAAGTCTGTACATCAAAGCCCCTCGCAAGTTATCTGCTTGAAAGTTAACATAATCGCGTTTTGGCAGAAACCATTCGCCGGGCCCAAGTGACGCAACGACACCGTTTCCCAAGCCAATGCGCTATTCCTGCAACATTTTTCAGGCAAAGCGCCCGAGATACAGGCAATTGCAATCGATCCCACCGCGGTTTTGCGGTGGGATCAACAGCCGGTCGGAGCTCTAGTTGGTGACGACAATCCGCGTGTTGCCGAACCCCACTTCCCGCACCATCGAATAGAAGGTTGCGGCATTGGCCGTGTGCAGCCGCACGCAACCATGCGACGCCGGGCGGCCGAGCTGCCTGACGGCGCCGGTTCCGTGGATGGCATAGCCGCCATGGAAGAACACGGAATAGGGCATCGGCGACATATGATATTTGCGCGAATACCACATCCGGGCCGTGCGCTGCGGCCGATAGGTACCGCGCGGCGTGAAATAGCCGGAACGCGCGGTGGAGACACTCCACCGGTAAACCGACAGGCCATATCTGACCGTCATCGTCTGCGACGACACGTCTATGTTTGCAACGAGGCTGGCTGCCCAGCCCTGCCCCGAAGCACCGAACAGCATCGCGACAAACACCGCCGCCATGAGAACTGTCTTTTTCATGCGATCAAACCCCTTTGATTGCCCCTTACTTGCCTGCCATCACGTTGTTTTTCATCTTTTTAATGGCAGGTGAATGAGGTAACACACACTCCTTGACCAATTCGCCAATCCAAAGCAGCGAATTTGAACGATTTCCCGCGATAGTTGCCGCAACGACACGCCGCACGGGCTTGATCACCGGTGGGCTTGCAAAATCGCTGATATCGCCGCTCAACTCCGTGCATGAACGAGCGACTCCTCCAGGCAATCGATGACAGGCGCGACGAGGTCGTCGCGCTGACCGCCGAGCTGATCCGTTTTCCGACCATCAATCCACCCGGCGAGGCCTACCGGCCATGCGCCGAATATCTCGGCGCGCGGCTGAAGAAGAGCGGTTTCGAGACCGAATTCATCCGCGCCGAAGGCACCCCCGGCGACACCGACCGCTACCCGCGCGTCAATGTCGTTGCCCGTTTCAACGGCAGGTCGCCCGGCGCCTGCGTCCACTTCAACTCGCATATCGACGTGGTCGAAGCCGGTGACGGCTGGACCGTCGATCCCTTTGCCGGCATCGTCAGGGACGGCAAGGTCTATGGCCGCGGTGCCTGTGATATGAAAGGCGGCCTTGCCGCCTCGATCATCGCCGCCGAAGCCTTCCTGCAGGTCTTCCCCGACTTTCCCGGCGCCATCGAAATATCCGGCACCGTCGACGAGGAGTCCGGCGGCTTCGGCGGCGTCGCCCATCTGGCAAGGCTCGGTTATTTCTCAAAACCCAGGGTCGACCACGTCATCATTCCCGAGCCGCTGAACAAGGACCGCATCTGCCTCGGTCATCGTGGCGTCTGGTGGGCGGAGATCGAGACCAAGGGCGAGATCGCGCATGGCTCGATGCCGTTTCTCGGTGACAATGCGGTGCGCCATATGGGTGCAGTGCTCAGGGCATTCGAGGACGAGCTGTTCCCCGCGCTCGACCGCAAGATGACGCGCATGCCGGTCGTGCCCGAAGGAGCAAAACGCTCGACCATGAACATCAATTCGATCCATGGCGGCCAGACCGAGGACTTCCGGCCCGGCTTGCCCTCGCCCAACGTGCCCGATTCCTGCCGGCTGACCATCGACCGCCGCTTCCTGCTCGAGGAAGATCTCGACACCGTCAAAGGCGAAGTCATCGGCATTCTCGACCGGTTGAAGCGCGAGCGGACAAAATTCGACTATGAAATCCGCGACCTGATGGAAGTGCTGCCGCTGATGACCGAGCGCGACGCGCCGGTGGTCAAGGCGGTTGCGCAAGGCATCATGGCGATCTTCGACCGCGAACCCGACTACGTCATTTCGCCGGGCACCTACGACCAGAAGCACATTGCCCGCATCGGCCATATCTATGATTGCATCGCCTATGGCCCTGGCATTCTCGACCTTGCCCACCGGCCGGACGAATGGGTCGGGATATCGGACATGGTGGAATCGGCCAAGGTGATGGCGATCGGGCTCAACGTGCTGCTGCGCGGCACAGCCACGGGATAAGGCGCGCATCGCGACAAGCTTCGACCTGTCGATGAGGCCGCCAGGACAAAAACATTCCCGGCCACGCCAACGGGCAGAACGAAACGCAATTTACTCCGTGGCAAAATCACGCTTCTATCGCCCGGGTTTGAGCACCTGTCTGAAACGCATGGGGAGTTGCACGATGAGATTGTGGAAAACCATCCTGGCCGCTGCAGCGCTGTCACTGGCCGCCGGCACCTCCGTGTTTGCCGCGCGAACCGACCTGGTCATCGGCATTCCGCTCGAACCCCCACATCTCGACCCAACCGCCGGTGCCGCCGCGGCGATCGACGAGGTTCTCTACGCCAATGTGTTCGAGGGGCTGACACGCATCGGGCCGAATGGCGAGGTGCTGCCGGACCTGGCCGAAAGCTGGACCATTTCCGATGACGGCAAGGTCTATACTTTCAAGCTGCACACCGGCGTGAAATTCCACGACGGTACCGACTTCGATGCCAGCGACGTGAAATTCTCGCTGGACCGCGCCCGCGCCGACAATTCGGTCAATGCGCAAAAGGGCCTTTTCGCGGCCATCGACGCAGTCGACGTGGTCGACCCCGCAACGGTCAAGGTTACGCTGAAAAACCCGCAGGGCTCCTTCCTTTACAATATGGGCTGGGGCGACGCGGTGATCGTCGCGCCTGAATCGGCCGAGACCAACAAGGAAAAGCCTGTTGGCACCGGCCCGTTCAAATTCCAGAGCTGGGCCAAGGGATCGTCGATCACGCTGGTCAAATCGGACACTTACTGGGGTACGCCGGCGTCCCTCGACAAGGCCGAATTCCGCATCGTGCCCGATGCCGCGGCCTATGTGCCGGCGCTGCTTTCCGGGGA
>NZ_RZQG01000285.1:0-6589 GCF_003998635.1 Mesorhizobium sp. M7D.F.Ca.US.004.03.1.1 | reverse complement strand
GCCTTGGCCGCCTTGGCCGGTTTCGTCTCGGCAGCCTTCTTGGTGTCGGTTGCTTTCTTGGTATCGGCTGGCTTGGCGTCGGTCGTGGCCGCAGCGTCGGTGCCGCACTGGGCCTTGCGGAACTGGTTCCAGGTCGCCCCGGCGAGTGTCCCCGCATCCTTGGCGGCGTTGTACTTCGTGCTGCACTCGGCCATCGTCAGTGCGTTGGCTGGCGCGGCCAGGAACAAGGTCGCGACGGCGAGGCCGGTCAAAGTGGCAAGTCGGTGGATGAGCATAGCGTTTCTCCGTTGCAGCAGCCCATGATACGTCCCGGCGAATCAATAACGCTCAACGATCGGTTGCGCCAGATGCTAAGTGGCGTATATATCGCCGAAAGCCGTCTTCTCCCGATAAGGTGATGAAATCGTTGCCCGTTGCCAGCTTCAGAGCAAGATTTTCCAGGTGCATCTGCGCTGAGAGGCTCGCATGACTGGTATATTGCAGCATGGCAGTCTCAGCATGTTAGGATGCAGCCATGTTGTGTGCAGTGCACAACAATGATTTTCTAAGGATTGGTAACATATAATCACACACTGTGATCATAGCGCCCTGGCCAATTGTGGCATGACGTGCCGGGGAAGAAACGTCGAGGAAACTGGCTAGCATGGCAGGGAATTATTTCGGCACGGACGGCATTCGCGGGCGCGCCAACAAGTTTCCGATGACCGCGGAAATTGCGATGCGGGTCGGCATGGCCGCCGGCCTCTCCTTCCAGCGCGGCAGCCATCGCCACCGCGTCGTGCTCGGCAAGGACACCCGGCTTTCCGGCTATATGATCGAGAATGCCATGGTCGCCGGTCTCTGTGCCGCCGGCATGGACGTGTTCCTGCTCGGCCCGATCCCGACGCCGGCGGTTGCCATGCTGGTGCGTTCGCTGCGCGCCGATATCGGGGTCATGATCTCGGCCTCGCACAACCCCTACTACGACAACGGCATCAAGCTGTTCGGACCCGACGGCTACAAGCTCTCCGACGAGATCGAGGAGCGCATCGAGAGCATGCTCGACAAGGATATCGAACTGACGCTCGCCGATTCCGACGGGCTTGGCCGCGCCAAGCGCGTCGACGGCGTGCATGACCGCTATATCGAATTCGCCAAGCGCACCTTGCCGCGCTCGATGTCACTCTCCGGCTTGAGGATCGTCGTCGATTGCGCCAACGGCGCGGCCTACAAGGTGGCGCCCGAGGCGCTGTGGGAACTGGGCGCCGAAGTCGTCGCCATCAATGTCGAGCCCAACGGCTTCAACATCAACAAGGAATGCGGCTCGACCCATCCCGCCGGCCTGCAGAAGAAGGTGCACGAAGTGCGCGCCGACATCGGCATCGCGCTCGATGGCGATGCCGACCGCGTCGTCATTGTCGATGAAAACGGGGCGATCGTCGATGGCGACCAGATCATGGCGCTGATTGCCGAATCCTGGCACCAGAGCGGGCGGCTTGCTGGCGGCGGCGTCGTTTCGACGGTCATGTCCAATCTCGGCCTCGAGCGCTTCCTCGGCGACATGAAGCTGCAATTGCACCGCACCAAGGTCGGCGACCGTTATGTCGTCGAGCATATGCGCGCGCATGGGCTGAATGTCGGCGGCGAACAATCGGGCCATATCGTGCTGTCTGACTTTTCGACCACCGGCGACGGCCTCGTCTCGGCGCTGCAGGTGCTGGCCTGCATCAAGCGGCAGGGGCGGCCGGTCAGCGAATTGTCGAAGAAGTTCGAACCGGTGCCGCAGCTTCTGAAGAACGTCCATATTTCCGGCGGCAAGCCGCTCGAGGAAGCGCCGGTCAAGGCAGCCATCGAAGACGCCCGTCACCGCCTCGGCAAGGCCGGGCGGCTGGTTATCCGGCCCTCCGGTACAGAGCCGCTGATCCGTGTGATGGCCGAGGGCGACGACCCGCAACTGGTCGAGTCCGTCGTCAATGGCATCGTTGACATCATCTCGGAAACGCGCAGCGCCGCCTGATCCCAGCGCGCCCGGCAGGGCGTCGCCGCATACAGCTTCACCAGTTCAAAGCCCGCCCTCCTGGCGGGCTTTTTTCGTTCGCCGGCGGGTGCTCCGGGATTTCGAAAACCATGCGCCGATCCCTCGAAGTTTCGAGATTCGTGGTTAAGCAACAGGGTTAAACGCCTTTTAACCTTTGCACTTCATTATCCACGACTGAAAGCCAATTGCATTCGGACGCGATGGCCGTTCCGAACTTCTCAGGGGTGACAAGCATGTTCAATACAGCAAGAAAGGTCCTGCTCGCCTTACTGTTCGCGGGCTTGGCAGGACCGTTGTTCGCAGCCGACCTGCCGGAGCCGGTGGTCGAAGAGGCTCCGCCTCCGGCCGTCTACGAGCAGCCGGCCGAAGTTGGCGGCTGGTACATCCGCGGCGACATCGACTATCATAAGTCGACCGTGCGCGGCATCGACTACATGACCTACACCGTCGATCCCTGTAACTGTACGGTCACACCCGGCAGCCAGAGTTTCGATTTCGGCAAGCTCAAGGGCGGTTTCTCGCTCGGCGCCGGCGTCGGCTACAAGATCAACGACCATTTCCGCACCGACCTGACCGCCGACTACTGGTTCAAGTCGAACTTCAACGGTCAGACAACTGGCACGGCTGGCGGTTCGCCGGTCATTGTCACGTCGGCTGAGTCGTCGAAAATGAGCGCCCTCCTGCTCCTGGCTAATGCATATGCCGATCTTGGTACCTATCATGGCATTACGCCTTACGTCGGCGCTGGCATCGGCGGCGCGCATGTCAAATGGGATACAGTCTATGACCCGACGCCGGGCGCTACCGAGACCAATCCCGGCAGATCCAGCTGGCGTTTCGCCTACGCTCTGATGGCTGGCGCTTCCTACTGCCTAACCGACAAGATCATCCTCGATGCAGGCTACCGCTTCTCCCATATCCAGGGCGGCCGCATGTTCGATTGGAATGTGGGCAGCTCCGGCCCCGGCTTCGACCGTGGCATCAACACGCACGAAGTACGCGGTGGCCTGCGCTATCAGTTCGGCGGCAACAATGGTTGCGCCGCGCCGGTCGTGGCCTACCAGCCCGAACCCGAGCCGATCTACACGAAGTAACACTTGCACTGCCTGAAAATTCGCGAACCGCCCGGCATCGACCGGGCGGTTTTCGTTTGTGCGTTTCGGATGAAATTCTTGAAAATCAATCTGCTAACGCTCCGTTAGCCTTAACCGGCACTTAACCACTATGGTTAACAATGCTCCTTGAAACGATGGCCGCCGTTGCAATGCTTGCGGCGCCAAATTCGGGAGTCGGGGACCATGAAACTCACATTGCGTATGGCGCTTGTCGCACTCGCCCTGGCACCGCTGACGCCCGTGCACGCAGCCGACTACGATCCGCCGATCTATGTCGACCAGGCGCCCGACTATGTCCCGGTCGAGGTCGGTTCCGGCTGGTATCTGCGCGGCGATATCGGCTACGCCTTCAGCCATCCTTTCGACAATCATCAAGACGCTTCGGGCTTCTCATCGAGCAGCACCCTGTTCGATGGCAGTGTAGGCATGGGCTATCATTTCAACGACTATCTGCGGGCTGAATTAAACTTCGGCATCCTGCCATCGAACAAGTTCGGCGATGAACTGGTGACGACTTGCGATGGCTCCATCACGACAACGGTAACAAGCATCGCAACCAGCACCATTGTCAGCCAGACCAATGCCGCTGCCGCTCCGCCACCGCCTTGCAGGGGAACGAACTTTGCAAACAACAAGGCCTATAGCCTGATGGCCAATGGCTATGTCGACCTAGGTACCTATGTGGGGATCACGCCGTATCTCGGGGGCGGTGTCGGGTTGGCGTACAGCAAACTCAGCAGGGCGATTGGCGCGCGCGATTGCGTTCCGACAACCACCACGAGCACGGCCGGCGGCCTACAGACTGTCCAACAGTTCAATTGCGACGATCCGGCCGGTTACGAGGGAGCCGTAACATCGAAGTCAAGCTACGATTTTGCCTATTCCCTAGCCGCGGGGCTTTCCTATCAGGTGACAAAAAATGTGTCGGTCGACCTCGGCTACGAATACTTTGCTGTACCCGGCATGAAATATGTCGCCTATGACGGCGGTGCTTTCGGCATCCACAAGGGGGTGAACTATCAGTCGGTCAAGCTCGGGCTGCGATACGACCTCTGGTAGCGGTGTTAGAAGACGGCATTTGTAGCGGCGAGCCTCTGGCTCGCCGTTTGCTTTTCTGATGGTCAGCATTCTTCCTGCGTCTCGGAGGTCTGGCGATGAACCGATAAATGCGCTGGATCGGCAATCGCGTGTGCGTCATCCCAGCCTGTTCATCAAGCCAAGCTGCTGTGAGTATTCGGCAAAGTGTGCCTGCACATGCGCGAGACGTTGACCGGCGAGTTCCTCCCTTTGCTGCCGAACGTCACTCGGCGTCATGTCGAAACGGGCACGGAAGGCGCGCAGGAACTGGCTGCTGCTCGAAAAGCCCAGCCCGTGGGCGATCTCGATGATCGAGCGGGACAGACCGCCGATGTGCATGAGTTCGCGGCACGCCGCATCCAGCCGCTTTTCCTTCACGACCCTGGCGACGCCACCATCGGCGGCAAACACCCGATAGAGATGGGCGCGTGAAACCCTGAAGCGGCGCATGAGCAGCGTTGGGCCAAGCTCAGGCTCGGTCAGGTTGGCATCGATGAAATCCAGCACGCGCCGGCGCAGCACTTGGGCGAGGGCGGGATCACTCGTGGCGCCGTCGGGCAGCTGGCGCGCAAGCCCGCAAGCAAGCAGTTCCATTGCCGCGTCCTCCATGGCCAGCGCGTCGGCGCGTTCCATTTCCGCCGACACATCCGAGAGGCTGACGATGAAATCCGCCAGAAGCCGCGTAAGGGGAGCGCCTTTCCTGAGCACCACGCCGTGAAGGCTGCGTCCACCCGCTGCCTTGTCCACCCGCTCGCGCGGGAGCACGATGGATATGGTCGCGCCCTCATGCACCCGGCTTTTGAAATTCCGCGTGAGATCGAAAACGCAAATGTCGCCGGGACCGACCAAAATCGACTGGCCGTCGCAGTCGCCTTCAAGCGTACCGGCGATGAACAGCTGGACCAGATATTGGTCGAGCCCGCCTTGCAGGACGATGCGTCGGTCGCGGCGATATTGCTGCTGGTTGAAGCTGGTCGGCCCAATCAGCAGCGAGCCTATCGCCCGCGACTTCAAGGAGCCTTCGAGTGTGGCATTGCTGCCTTCCGGATGCTGCGTGGTCTCGAAGAACGGCCGCGTGATCTCGCGCCAATATTCGGTGCGCAGGTCCGATTGAACAAGATCCGTAGAGAGGAGCAATCCCTCCTGCACGATAGGCCTCGTCCATGTGCGCCGAGGCGCTGAATACACTTGCTGTGACAGGCTGGATCACTGCCGTGGCCGGCAGGTTCACGGTGTGTAGCGCTATCGTGATTCTCCTGCCGCCTCAATGGCTTGGTGCTCAAGCCGGGGTTTGCCTGGTGAGATGAGACATAGTGCGTGGATAAATGAGACATGGCGCTACGGTCACTCGTCCGGTTCCACGCTACCCTCCGGGCGCGGCGGGCATGACGGAGGGGGCAGGCTGTGCGGCAGCCTGCCGTATGCGCCCCGCAATCCCTGACAGGAAGGCTCGTATTTGAATATCGAATCCGGAGCCTTCAAGGCGGCTTCCGGCAGGGAGTAGCCATGCCTATCCGTTCAAAAAACTCTCTCGTCGAACACCGGCCTGGCCCGGCCTTGCGGATGCGTCGGCTAGGCTCCAGTGCTTCGTATTCCACCTTGGCTCGCGCCACCGTCATCGTGGGGCCGTCGTTCGGCCCTGTGCCTTACAATGTCAGCTATTTTTAACCGCTGGCGGAATATATAATTCCGTACATATGTGTCCATAGTGGTTTATGTACAGCTTTAATGGCGAATCTGGGGTTTTCTCGTGAACAATCGTAAATCTGATTCGGGCATATCCTCTGTATTAGATGGCTATAATTTTCTAAGTCGCCGAGGTTTTTCTTCGCCATTGCTTGGTGCTGTCTCGGTCGCGGCGCTGCTGGCATGCGGTGTCGCAATGCCGCAAGGCGCCTATGCGGCAGACGGCGGGCAGGGCATTTCCACCGCCTCAGGCGTCAAAGGTGGTGCGGGCGGTGTCGACGGCACGGCGGCCGAGGCCGAGGGTACGAAAGGCCCGGCTGGTGCGTCCATCACAGGCGGCGGCGGCGGCGCGACCGACCTGACGACGGGCAACGGCCAGGCCGGAGGCAATGCGAAATTGCTCGGCGGCGTCAGCGCCACTCGTCCGACCAACGGTGGGGCCGGTGCCATTGGTCTGGCAACGGTCAGTGGGGCGGTTTCCGGGGGCAATGGCGCCGGCAACCTTGGCTCCGGGATCGCCGGTGGCGGCGGTGGCGTCGGCCTGTCCACGACGATGGATCTGACCGTGCAGGCGGGCGGCGCGGTAAAAGGCGGCGCGGGCGGATCAGCCGGCCCATCCAGCGGCGGCGGGGGCGGTGGCGTCGGCGGGTTTACTTTCGCCGGTGTCACGATCGACGCCCTGGGCACAGTTACC
>NZ_RZQG01000284.1:0-6597 GCF_003998635.1 Mesorhizobium sp. M7D.F.Ca.US.004.03.1.1 | reverse complement strand
GGCCAGAATGAGGCTTCGTCGATCGATCATCATGGTTCTCCCGACCGTGTGGGTGCCGACAGTGCCCGCAGGCGCCACGAGCGTCCCGTTAAGGTCTGGTTCGGCGATCGATCATCGATCCGACCCGCGAATGACACTCGAGCTTTTGGGGACTCATCCGCGGCAGAGGAGGCCGGTTCAAACCGGGCTTCGTCGAACTCGCATCGGGTCGCAACTCTCGGAGCATCAGGCTGCATCAAATGCACTGTCCTTGCAGTTCAGTTCACGAAATCAATATCTACCCCTTGACGGTCTCATCTGGCCATCACCACCTAAGTATTTGGGCAAGCATTCCAGCCACATGGGTAGTGTCCCGGGTTTCAATGCCAGATGCACGCGCTCTCCTTCATGTGAAGGGAACCACAATGCTTTCCAGCAGTTGAATCTGTGATGAGCCGTCTGGCACCCAGAACGGCTCCGAGGACCAGAATCATGCGAGAGAACCAGTCTGACGTCTTCGATCTGTTTTCGGAAATTTATACGAGCGTGGCGCAGGAGGAGATCAGCCTCCAGCAATATCTCCTTGCCTGCCGGGAAGACAAATCGATGTATGCCTCGGCGCCTGAACGGATGGTCGAGGCGATCGGCGAGCCGAACCTGGTCGACACCAGCAAGGATGAGCGGCTCGGCCGCATTTTCTCCAACCGGACCGTGAAGGTGTACCCCTCCTTTGCAGATTTCTATGGCATGGAGGACACGATCGAGCGCATCGCCGGCTATTTTCGCTATGCCTCCCAAGGGCTCGAGGAGCGCAAGCAGATCCTCTATCTCCTCGGCCCGGTCGGTGGCGGCAAATCCTCGCTTGCCGAACGGCTGAAGAAATTGATGGAGCAGCGCCCAATCTACACGCTGAAGGTCGGTAACCAGATCAGCCCGGTTTTCGAATCGCCACTTGGCCTTTTCCATCCCGATCGCATGGGCGACTTGCTGGAGGACAAATACGGCATAGCCCGACGCCGACTGAACGGGCTCATCTCGCCATGGGCGGCCAAGCGCCTCGACGAACTGGCCGGCGACATTTCCAAATTCAGCGTGGTCAAGTTGATGCCTTCGCGACTACGCCAGATCGGCATTGCCAAGACAGAGCCTGGCGATGAGAACAATCAGGATGTCTCGGCCCTGGTTGGCAAAGTCGACATCCGGCAATTGGAAAATTTCAGCCAGTCCGATCCAGATGCTTATTCCTACAGCGGCGGACTGAACCGGACCACACAGGGCCTGCTCGAATTCGTCGAGATGTTCAAGGCGCCTATCAAGGTTCTGCATCCGTTGCTGACGGCGACCCAGGAAGGCAGCTACAACGGTACCGAGAATTTCGGCGCCTTTCCCTATCAGGGGATCATCGTGGCCCATTCCAACGAATCGGAATGGCAACAGTTCAAGAACAACAAGAACAACGAGGCCTTTCTCGACCGCATCCTCGTGGTCAAGGTGCCGTATTGCCTGCGGACCACCGAAGAAAGGCAGATTTACGAAAAGCTGCTGCGGGAGAGCGAATTGGCCGCCAGCCCCTGCGCCCCCGAGGTGCTGGACCTTCTCAGCCGGTTCACCGTCTCGACCCGCCTTGCCGAGCATGACAATTCGCCGCTCTACACCAAGATGCGCGCCTATGACGGCGAGAACCAGAAGGACGTCGACCCCAAGGCGAAGTCGGTCCAGGAATATCGCGACGCCGCCGGCGTCGCCGAAGGCATGACCGGCGTCAGCACACGCTTCGCCTTCAAGATCCTGTCGCAGACATTCAACTACGACACGAAGGAGGTGGCTGCCGATCCCGTGCATCTGATGTACATCCTGGAAGAGGCGATCAAGCGCGAGCAGTTTCCAAAGGAGATGGAAGCTGCCTATCTCGAGTTCATCAAGTCGGAATTGGCAACGCGCTATGCCGAGTTCATCGGCCACGAAATCCAGAAGGCCTATCTGGAATCGTACAGCGAGTATGGCCAGAACCTCTTTGACCGTTACATTGCCTATGCCGATGCCTGGATCGAGGATCAGGACTACAAGGATCCAGATACCGGCCAGGTGCTCAATCGCGAGGTATTGGAAAAGGAATTGTCCCAGGTTGAAAAGCCGGCCGGCATCGCCAATCCCAAGGACTTCCGCAATGAGGTTGTGAAGTTCACGCTGCGCGCTCGCGCAAGGAACGACGGCCGCAACCCGTCATGGACGAGTTATGAAAAGCTGCGCGAAGTGATCGAGAAGCGGATGTTCGGACAGGTCGAAGATCTCTTGCCCGTGATCAGCTTCGGTTCCAAGCAGGACAGCGTCACGGAAAAACGCCACAATGAATTCGTGCAGCGGATGGTTGAGCGCGGCTACACCCAGCGGCAGGTGCGTCGCCTTGTGGATTGGTATATGCGAGTGAACAAGGCGGGTTGAGAGAGCCCGGATGGGTCCATGCCGATCTTCATCGACCGTCGCCTGAATCCAAAGGACAAGAGCCTCGGCAATCGCCAGCGCTTTCTCAAGCGTGTGCGCGAGGAACTGAAGCGGAGCATACGCGATCAGATCCGCACCGGCAGGATCGCCGACGTGGATGCCGAGCACGCCGTACCCATGCCTGAAACAGGCACGGCCGAGCCGAGCTTCAACAACGCCTGGAACAGCGGCAGGCGCCAGCACATCCTGCCGGGCAACAGGCATTTCTCCCCTGGAGACCTGATCCCCAAGCCCGGCGGAGGCGCGGGAGCGTCGTCCCCGGGGAACACGGCGTCTGAAGACGACTTTCGTTTCGTGCTGTCACGCGAGGAGGTGCTCGATCTTTTTTTCGAGGATCTCGAACTCCCAGATATGGTCAAGCTCAACCTCAAGGAGATCCTTGCCTACAAGCCGCGCCGGGCTGGCTTCGCCGCCACCGGTTCACCGACCAACATCAATGTTGGGCGCACGATGCGTAACAGCCATGGCCGCCGCATTGCGTTGAGGCGTCCTAAGCAGGAGGAGTTGGACGCGATCCTCCGGGAAATCGCCACGTTTGAGGAGGTGCCATCCAGTGCGGCGGCGCATCAGCGCGTTGCGGCGTTGCGCGAAGAGCTTGACCGGCTGGAGCGGCGGCGCAGGCGAATTGCCTATGTCGATCCGGTCGACATCCGGTTCAACCGCTTCGATCCCCGACCCGTGCCGAACGCCAATGCCGTCATGTTCTGTCTGATGGATGTGTCTGGCTCGATGGGCGAGCGCGAAAAGGACTTGGCCAAGCGCTTCTTCGTACTGCTGCACCTGTTCTTGAAACGGCGGTACGACCGCATCGAAATCGTCTTCATCCGCCACACGCATCTGGCCCAGGAGGTCGACGAGGAAACATTCTTCTACAACACGCAAAGCGGCGGCACTGTCGTTTCCACCGCGCTGGAGGAAATGCACCGCATTATTGACGAACGTTACCCCGTCCACGAATGGAACATCTACGCCGCCCAGGCCTCGGACGGCGACAATTTCGCCGGCGATTCCGAGCGATGCATAGCATTGCTCAACGGCAAGCTCATGCGGTTGTGCCAGTATTTTGCCTATGTCGAGATCATCGACGAGCGTGAAGCCCATATCTTCGGCGCGACTGAAAACGGGACATCGCTGTGGCGTGCCTATAGCGAAGTCGACCAGAGATGGCCGAACTTCCAGATGAGCCGCATCGCCACGCCCGCCGATATCTATCCGGTCTTCCGCCAGCTCTTCGGCAGACAGCCGGCTCCCCTTAAGAGAGCGTGAAGGTGTCCGATGGCCCGACAAGCCAGTAAATCCAGCCTGCTTTTTTCGGGGTCCGACTGGGATTTCAAGACATTGTCGCGGGCCTATGATGCGATCGAGGCAATCGCCGTCGAAGAGCTTCATCTCGATACCTATCCCGTGCAGATGGAGATCATCTCCTCCCAGCAGATGCTCGACGCCTATTCGTCGGTCGGCATGCCGCTGATGTACCGTCACTGGTCTTTCGGCAAACATTTCCTCTACCAGGACCTGCTCTATCGCAAAGGTGGGCGAGGGCTTGCCTATGAACTGGTCATCAATTCCAATCCTTGCATCGTCTATCTGATGGAGGAAAACACCATGGCCTTGCAGGCCTTGGTGACGGCCCATGCTGCGCTCGGGCACAACCATTTCTTCAAGAACAATCAGTTGTTCAAGCAGTGGACGGACGCTGGGGCGATCCTTAGCTACCTCGATTTCGCCAAGGGCTACATTGTCCGTTGCGAGGAGCGGCACGGCCTCGCCGCCGTCGAGGCTGTTCTCGATTCCGCCCACGCGCTGATGGCGCAGGGCGTGTTCCGTTATCACCGGCCGCCGAAGCTGTCGTCGGAGCGGCAGCGCGAAGGGCTTCGCGAGCGCCTCGAATACGAAGAGCAGTCCTACAATGATTTATGGCGCACGCTGCCGCCGTCGCAGCGAAAGGCCAACGACAAGGGACAAGACCCGGAGCGGAAGAAATCGCTCAACCTGCCCGAAGAAAACCTGCTTTATTTCCTGGAAAAGAACAGCTTGGTCCTGGAGCCTTGGCAGCGTGAGATCATCAGGATCGTTCGCGTCATAGCACAATATTTTTATCCGCAACGGCAGACACAGGTGATGAACGAGGGCTGCGCAACTTTCGTCCACTATACGCTGATGAACATGCTGTTCGATCGCGGCCAGATTAGCGAAGGCGCCATGCTCGAAATCCTGCGCAATCATTCCAACGTGGTCTTCCAGCCGGCGTTCGACGATCCGCGCTTTTCCGGCATCAACCCCTACGCTCTCGGCCTCGATATGATGCAGGACATTCAGCGCATCTCGACCAAGCCGACGGCCGAGGATCGGGACTGGTTTCCCGACATCGCCGGCCACGGCAACTGGCGCGAGGTCCTACTTGGCGCCTGGGCGGATCACCGCGACGAGTCCTTTATCCGCCAGTATCTCAGTCCTGCCTTGATCCGGAAATGGCGGTTCTTTGTGGTCGGCGACGCTGCCGACCAACCGCACTGCCAAGTCGCTTCGATCCACAACGAACGCGGCTATGACGAGATACGCGCCGCGCTCGCTCACAGCTACGAGGTCGGCGCGAACCAACCGGACATTCAGGTGGTGGATGTCGATCTGCTCGGCGACCGACATTTGCGACTGCAGCACAAGGTCAACAACGGCATCCTTCTCGATGATGCCAGCCGCGACGCTACGCTTCGTCACATCCGCAGGCTTTGGGGTTATGAGGTCAGCTTGGCGGCTGTCGACGCTGAGACGGGTGTGGCGATCCACGAACGCTCGACGAGCCAGATCGCGGAATGAGGCTCCGTAGCTGCGCTGGTCCTCGCAGCTCCTCAACGCGCTTCAGGCGTCGCCGGCTGGCCTGATCCTCAGCCTGGCGATCCGGTTCTTGTCGCGTTTCATGACGATGAAGCGCTTGCCGTGGAAGGTGAAGGCCTGTTTCTCCTCGGGGATCGACTGCGTCTCGTGGATGACGAGGCCGGCAATGGTGGTTGCTTCCTCGTCCGGCAGGTTCCAGTCGAGCGCCCGGTTGAGGTCGCGGATCGGCACCGTGCCGTCGACGACGACGGAGCCGTCGGCCTCCTGCTTGACGCCCTGGATGTCGACATCGTGCTCGTCAGCGATCTCGCCGACGATCTCCTCGATAATGTCCTCTAGCGTCACCAGCCCTTCGACCTCGCCATATTCGTCGACGACGATAGCGAAATGCGCCTTGCGGCGCAGGAAGGCGTTGAGCTGTTCCTGCAAAGTCGTCGTGTCGGGCACGAACCAGGGTTTCGACGCGATCTTCATCACGTCGATCCTGGAGAAATCGTTGCCGACTTCGTTGAGCGCGCGCAGTAGGTCTTTGGCGTGCAGCACACCGACGATGTTGTCGAGTGAGCCCTTCCACAGCGGCATGCGGGTGTGCGGGCTCTGCAGGATCTCGCGCACAACCGCTTCAGGTGCATTGTCGGCATTGACCGAGCGCATGTTGGTGCGGTGGACCATGATATCGGAGACTTCGAGCTCAGCGAGATCGAACAGGCCGCCGACACGGTCGCGGTCCTCGCGCACCACCTGGCCGTCGCGGCGGAAATCGTCGACCGCGCCGCGCAACTCGTCCTGGGTCGAACGCTGCGGCTCGATGCGAGACAGCTCGTAGCCGAAAGCGGCAAGCAGGCGCGTGCGCAAGGCAACGGCCAGCAGGACGAGGGCGGCGAGGACAGCGACGACGATCCAGCCGGTCTCGTTCATCTCCGATCGCTTTCCTTCGGGCCTGGGTGGTTCTCCCTGAGGAACGACAGCACTTCCGAAGCCGGCACATCCTTGGCGATGAAGGCCTGGCCGATGCCGCGCGTCAGGATGAAGGTCAGCGCGCCGCGCGAGACCTTCTTGTCCTGGGTGATGAAGGCCAGCAGCGCCTCGGCGTCGGGCAAATCACCCGGAATGTCGACTATCCGCCAAGGCAGGCCGACGGCGCGCAGAT
The DNA here is from genome assembly GCF_003998635.1 of Mesorhizobium sp. M7D.F.Ca.US.004.03.1.1. Taxonomy (NCBI): domain Bacteria; kingdom Pseudomonadati; phylum Pseudomonadota; class Alphaproteobacteria; order Hyphomicrobiales; family Phyllobacteriaceae; genus Mesorhizobium; species Mesorhizobium sp. M7D.F.Ca.US.004.03.1.1. The sequence continues at coordinate 131 of NZ_RZQG01000284.1, read as the reverse complement.
GCGCCTCGACGCGCGCGGCATCGTCGGGGCTGGCCAGGTTGAGCCGCGACGAGAACCGGTACGCCAGCGCCATGCCGATAGCGACCCCCTCGCCATGGACGAGGCGGGGTCCGTCATAATGGGGGGCGGGT
>NZ_RZQG01000283.1:0-6627 GCF_003998635.1 Mesorhizobium sp. M7D.F.Ca.US.004.03.1.1 | reverse complement strand
CCGCCGCCCTCGACATCGAGCCGTCGGCGATCAGCGCCGACGGCCCGATGTCGAGGGCGGCGGCGAGCGGCCAGATCACCTTGACGCGCAGCGAGGACATGCCGCGCTCGATCTGGCTCAGTGCCCCGATCGACACGCCAGCTTTTGCGGCAAGATCGGCCAGCGACAGATTGCGCTCCAGCCGCAGCGCCCGCACGCGCCGGCCGACGCGAATGTCGGCATCGTCTTTCGGCTTCTCAGCCGCCTCGTCCAGCATGTCCATCAATTCCCGACCTCGTTTGCAGTGTCTCGGGTGACACCACGCGGCTAACGCCGCGCGGTGCTCTAAGGTTCAGCCGCCTGCCTTGACCTTTTCGAACATCTTGGCGAGGTCGTCATTCTGTTTCATCGGGCCGGTGAAGATGGTGGTCTTCAGCATCACTTCCGGGTCGGACGGCAGCTGCAATTTCTCCAGCTCTTCCTTCGGCACGGTGGCAAAGGCGGAACTCAGCGAGCTGCCATAGCCATAGGCCTCGATCAGGTATTTGCCGGAGTCGGCGTCCAGGCGGCTGTTGATGAAGTCATAGGCGAGATCGACGTTCTTGGCGTCCTTGAGCATGACGAAGCCGCAGGCCCAGGTCAGCATGCCTTCCTTCGGCTTCATGAACTCGACCGGCACTCCCTGCTTCTTCAGCGAGGTGGCGGACGCGTTCCAGGTCATGGCGGCGACCAATTGGCCGCTGGCCAGCGCCTGTTCGACGGAGGTCATGTCGGTGGTGTAGTTGGAGAGCAGCGGGCGCTGCTCGCGCAGCTTCTCGGCCACCTTGTCCATCTCGGCGGGCGTCATGTCGAACGGATTTACGCCGGCCAGAAGCGCGGCAACGATCGGCGTGTCATGCACCGCGTCGATGGTCGCCATGCGGCCTGCATACTGCTTGTCCCACAGAAGGTTCCAGCTCGCTTCCGGGTTCTTCACCAGATCGGTGCGGTAGAGGATCGAGGTGTTGCCCCAGTCCCACGGTACCATCCAGACCTTGCCGTCGCCGGCCTGCAGGTCGGGCAGGTTCTTGAACACAGGGAAGATCGAATCCCAGTTCTTGATGCGCTTGGTGTCGATCGGCTGCAGCAGGCCTTCCTTGTTCCAGCGCGCCACCTTGTCATAGCAGGGATGCGCAATGTCGGGGCGGAAGCCGGCCTTGACCTTGGTGAAGGCGTCATCGTCGTCGCCGAAGATCGAGGCCTCGACGCCATCGGGGTGCGCGGCGAGGAAGCTCTTGTTGAAATCGGGCAGTTCATAGCCCGACCAGGTGAAATACTGCAGCTTGTCGCCGGCGAAAGCGACGGTCGACGACAGCGCCAATGCCAGGGCGGCCAGTCCGGCCCGGGCCACTTTTCCGGATATCAGGTCGCCAGATTTCAGGTCGAATGCCATTGCAGTTCTCCTCTCTTGGTTTGTTTTGGTTGTGATGGATTCGCGGGTCTTGGCGCCGTGGCGGACAGGCCGCGATGGCGCAGGATTTCGGCTGCTGCGGCGATGACAAAGGACACCGCCAGGATCGACGTGCCCAGCGCCATGACCGTCGGCAGCGACTTTGGAAAACGCAGCTGGCTCCAGATGTAGAGCGGCAGCGTCGGCTCGGTGCCGGCCAGGAAGAAGACGACGATGAATTCGTCGAAGGAGATCAGGAAGGCCAGCATGAAGGCCGAAACGATGGCCGGCAGGCTGAGCGGCAGCATGACCCGCCGGAAGGTCGTCCAGTCGGAGGCACCGAGATCGAGAGCCGCCTCGCGAATGGTCTTCGGGATGGCGGCGAAGCGGCTGCGCATGATCACCACGGTCGTCGGCAGCGCGACCAATATGTGGCCAAGAACGATGGCAATGCGCGATGGCCCGAGACCGATGAGGTTGATGAGGATCAGCAACGATATGCCGACGATGACACCTGGGATCAGGATCGGCAGCCGGGCGATGGCGCTGATGGTGGCGGCCAGCGGCGAGCGGCCATAGAGGTCCATGTAGGACACGGTGATGCCGCAGAGCGTAGCACCTGTGGCGGCAATGGCGCCGATGACGAGGCTGTTCAAGAGCGCATTGGTCAGCGCCGAATTGCCGAACAAAGTCGCGTACCATTGCACGGTAAAGCCTTGCAGCGGAAACGCTGCCTGGATCGAGTTGTTGAAGGAAAACAGCGGGATCAGCAGGACCGGCAGATAGAGAAAGACCAGATAGGCAATGACGTAAGCGCCAAGCCAGCCGCCGCCTCGCTGTGTGTGCCGCCCCTCGCTCATGTGCGGCTGCCGAATCTGCGGTCGGCGAAGCGCGCGACCAGCACCACGCACAGGATGACCAGCATAACGGCGACGGAGAGTGCTGCGCCAAACGGCCAGTCATTGGCCTTGCCGAACTCAGCCTGGATCAGTGTGCCGATCATAGTGCTGGCCGGACCGCCGACGAGAGCCGGCGTGACATAATCGCCGACCGTCGGCACGAAGACGACGAGGGCTGCCGCCAGCACGCCCGGCATCGAATTGGGCAGCACGACACGGCGGAAAGAGGTGAATGGCCGCGCGCCAAGATCGGAAGCGGCCTCGACCAGCGATTTCGGTATGGTGTCCAGCGCCACATAGATCGGCAGGATGGCAAACGGCGCGTAGGCGTGCGCCAGCGTGACGACAACGGCGGCCGGCGTGTTGAGAAAAGCCAATGTCGGCTCGGACCAGATGCCGCTTTCGATCAGCGCCGAGTTCAGCACGCCATTGTAGGCGAGCACGATCTTCCAGGCGAAAACGCGCAGGAGATAGCTGGTCCAGAACGGCAGCGTCACCAGGAACAGCAATAGCCCGCGCCGCCGGCCGGCGTGGAAGGCAAGGTAGTAGGCGACGGGATAGGCAGTAACGACGGTCGCCAGCGTGACCAAGGCGGCAATGACCAGCGAGCGCAGCGTCACCGTCCAGTACAGCGGATCGGACACGACCGTGACAAAATTCGCCACGGTGAAACCGGCGCCGAGCAGCGAACCGTCATTGGTGCGGAAGGCGAGCAAAAGCACGAGACCAAGGGCAAACAGGATCAGCAGGAAAGTGACCAGAGCGCCCGGCAGCAGCATGGCGACCCGGAAGCCCTGAGAAGACCGGGCCTCTGGCGCTGATGTTGCAACTAGGGTCGACATCGACCTGCCTATCGGAAATTTGAAATTAGCCTAGAGTTTTTCATATTCATGAAACTGTCAAGCAGAATCCCCTAACGGAATCCCATGGAGATGAATTGCCGTGGTCAGCGCTCCAGCGCATCGAGCAGGCGATACCAGGCGATGGTCGCGGCGACGCCGACCTGGCGGAAGGCGTGAAACGGGATCGGCCGGATCGGCGAGATCGGGAAGGGCAATTGCCTGGCGTCGCCACTTTGGAGATAGCCGGCGATGCGCTCGCCAAGCGCGGTCATCAGGCCGACACCACGGCCCTGGCAACCGACCACGGCGAGCAGGCCCTGCTCGGGCTCATGGATGTGCGGCAGGTGGTCCGGCGTCATCGCCACCCGGCCGAACCAGCGCCTCTCGATGGGGACGCCGGACAGCATGGGATAGAGCCGTACCAGTGCACGCTCGAGATGCGCCCAGTCGCCAGCGCTCGTCGGCAGCGCCATGCGGCCCCGTCCGCCAAGCACCAGCCGGCCGTCGGCGCTCTTGCGGTAGTAGACGAGGATGCGACGGGAATCCGACACCGCCTGCCCTTCCGGCAGGATCGTGGCCGCCAGATTGGGCGACAGCGGCTCCGTGGCGATCTGAAAGGAATGCAGCGGCACGATCGTCTGGGCGAGACCGGGGATCAGACCATCCGTATAGGCATTGGTCGCCAGCACGACTGCCTCTGCCTGCAATTCCGGGCCGTTTTCGGTCGAAATTCGCCAAATGCCGGCGGCATTGGTGAGCCGCACGACTTTTTGGCGCTCGGCTATCCTCACCCCAGCCGCGGCCGCGACACGGGCGAGTTCCGACGTGTAAGCGAGCGGATCGATGACACCGGCGCGGCGGTCGAGCCAGCCGCCGAGATAGCCCTGTGCACTGGTCTTGGCTGCGATCTCCGCCGCGCTCAGAAGCTGAACATCGGCGCCGCGCGCCCGCCATTGCCGGTCGCGGTTCGCCCCCGCCTTCAGCGCAACCTCGGTGTGCGCCGCCTGGATCCAGCCATTGCGAACGAACGGCACCGCCAGCTTCTCGTCGCGGATCAGTTCGAACACCGCATCGGCCGTCGACGCCGCGAAATTGACGAGCGCCTCGCCGCGCTCCGGACCAAAATGCTCCAGCAGCCATTCCGGATCATATTTCAGGCCGGGAATGACCTGGCCGCCATTGAGGCCCGATGCGCCCTGGCCGATCTCGCCAGCCTCCAGCACCTGCACCGACATGCCAAGCCCGGCGGCATGCAAAGCCGTCGACAGGCCCATAATGCCGCCGCCGACAATGACGACATCGGCCTTTTCGCCGCTAGGAAAAAGCGATTGAAACTTGGAAGTCGCCTGCGGCTTGTGCCAGATCGGATCGGAGAATGGTGCGGGCAAGGGTCACCTAGGATTCATTGGCAAAATGAAAATCCTAGATGTGATTTCACTATTTTGAAAGTGGGTTTTGATCCGGCGGCTCACAGATCGGAGCCCGAGGGGGTTTCCCGGCACAGCGAGTAGCGTCGGATAAAACAACGCTCCTCCTGCCGTATGGACGCGCGAGTCCTTGCCCGGAATTGTGGAGATTGCCGCCGCAGGATCCGGCAAGTTGCCGTCTTGGGATAGTTGGGTAGAGCTATCTCATCCGAACCGGTTGGTCGGCATGCCCCGAACGCCTGTCCGCACCGCGAACAATCCGCCCTCTTGCGGATTTGCCTGCAAGTGTCCCCTGCTCATGGTAAATCGCGCCGACGTGACGAAGAGAGTATCGAAATTCTCGCCACCAAAAGCGCAACTCGTAGGCCAGCTGCAGGGCAGGTCCACGACCTTGTCGAGAACTCCACCCGGAGAAATGCGGACGAGGCAGCCGCCGCCCGCAACGCGGCAATTCCAGACATAGCCCTCCGCATCCATGCACGACCCATCTGGCAGACCGCGCGGAAAACCCGAGAAGAAAAGTCGCCTGTCGGTTATTCGCGATTGCACCCTATCCCAGCGATAGCGGAATATCTGGTTCTTCGTCGTATCCGCCGTGATGAAAGTATCATCCGCCGTCCAGATCATGGTGTTGGTGATGCCGAAACGATCGGCGCTGAGCGCCTCCACAATGCCGGTCGTGTCGACGCGATAGATCTGCCCCGCATCTCGCGAGATATCGCGCGGAAGATCGTCCGGGCCGATATTGTTTTCCATGGTTCCGACCCACAATGAGCCGTCTGGGGCGACCACGCCCTCATTCAACCGTGTGTCCGGGCTATCCGGTTCGATCGTCGCGATGGTCCTGAAGGTTTCCCCGAAATCCCACAGCGCCACATCTTTTCGCAGCCCGACGATTGCGCCACCGTTCCGGCACAGGCCGATCGAGGTTGCGAGGTCCGGTGCTTGCCAGCTCCGGTGATCGAGAGTGTCCGGATCGAGCTGGTGGATACGCCGCCCGATAATATCCACCCAGATCAGTGTTTTCCTGTTTTCGTCCCAGATCAGGCTCTCGCCGACGACATCCCGGGCATCGAACACGAAAATCGCCTGCATCTCTCCGCTATCCATGAATTGCCTCGTTTGTCGCGCTTATTGACTTCACTTGACAGACAGCATTTCACAAAGATATAGGCATTTCAAGAAAACATGTCATACAGGTTGAGGGCAAATGGTGGCCAATCGTAGCATGATGCCGGACGAGACCAATCCCGGGCTGGTCAGCGCCGCTATCCAGGCCATCACCCAATACATCCGCGTTGAAGGCCTCGGCCCTGGCGACCTCTTGCCCAGCGAAGCCGATATGACCCGCAGGCTCAGCGTCTCGCGGACAGTGGTGCGGGAGGCGTTTCGATCGCTGTCGGCGATGCGCCTCATCGATATGAGCGCCGGTCGGCGCGCCAGCGTCGCCAAGCTCGACATCGGTGCCATGTCGATGGTGATCGAGCACGGCGTCACCACCGAACAGATCAGCGTCCACCAGGTTTATGATGTTCGCCGCACCATCGAAATGCGCACGGTGGCGCTCGCCGCACTCCGGCGGAGTGATGCCGAGGCGGCTGAAATACAAGAATACGCGCGACTGATGCGCGAGAACTATCATGCGCCCGAGATCGTCATGGAGCACGACATCGCATTCCATGAGGCGATCGCGCGGGCCTCTCACAACCCGGTGTTCTCGTTGATCATCACCGCCTTCAGCGGGGTCACGCGACGCACCTGGGTGATCGGCTGGCGTACACGCGCCTCCGTGGAAGATCAGATCAAGATGATCGAGGGGCACGCAGATATTGCCCGGGCGATCATCGCGGGAAATCCGCAACTTGCCGCCGAACACATGGCCGCGCATTTCGACAAAAGCGTCAAGGCGCTGACCGACGCGGGGATCGCATGAAAATCCGCGCGATCGAGACCATTCGCATCGAAGAGCGACCCAATCTGCTCTGGGTCGAGGTGCACACCGACGAAGGCATCACCGGCCTTGGCGAAACATTCTTCATGGCGCGCACGGT
>NZ_RZQG01000282.1:0-6633 GCF_003998635.1 Mesorhizobium sp. M7D.F.Ca.US.004.03.1.1 | reverse complement strand
CAGGGTCACCTGATTGCGCACCAGTATGAAGGCCTGATCAAGAAGTCGAAGCTGCGCGGGGGGAAGAAAGCCAGATGAGGTTGATATTGCTTGGGCCGCCAGGAGCGGGCAAGGGGACACAAGCACAAAGACTGGTAGAAAAACACGGCATACCCCAGCTTTCGACGGGCGACATGCTGCGTGCTGCCGTCCAGGCAGGCACCGAAGTCGGCAAGCGCGCCAAGGCGGTGATGGATGCCGGTGAGCTGGTCTCCGACGCCATCGTCAACGCGATCGTCGCCGAGCGTGTCGATCAGGCAGATTGTGCCAAGGGGTTCATCCTCGACGGATATCCGCGGACCCTGGTGCAGGCGGACGCGGTCGAGCAGATGCTTTCGGATCGCTCCCAGGGCCTCGACGCCGTCATTGAGCTTGTCGTCGACGACAAGGCTCTGGTCGGGCGTATCGTCAAGCGCGCCAACGAGGCACAGGCCGCCGGTCAGCCCGTTCGCAAGGACGACAATCCGACCGTGTTCGAGGAGCGTCTGAGGGAGTACTACAAGAAGACCTCGCCGCTGATTGGCTACTATTACGCCAAGGGTAAGCTCCGGAGCGTCGACGGCATGGCCGATATCGATGCCGTGACGGAACAGATCGAAGCGGTGCTCAAGGACGCAGTGCGGGGAAATTAACGATTGCACTTGACGGAAGCGGTTCGCTGCGGTATGGCGGCCCGTCTTCCTATCAGGCATGAGCTTTGCTTGTCCGCAAGGGCAAGGCAGCTGCTTTGAACTGGAAACTCCCGCATGGGCCGGCCTCCACCGGACGCGGGGCAACTTAAGATAGCGCCGGGCCTGCCTTGTTTTTGAGGATTGGCCGGCCCACATGGAGAAGGGAAGAACATGGCTCGTATAGCCGGCGTCAATATTCCGACCAACAAGCGCGTTGTCATTGCGCTTCAGTACATTCACGGCATTGGCAAGAAGTTCGCCCAGGAGATCGTCGACAAGGTCGGCATCCCGGCCGAGCGTCGCGTCAACCAGCTGACCGACGCGGAAGTGCTGCAGATCCGCGAAACCATCGACCGCGACTACCAGGTCGAAGGCGACCTGCGCCGCGAAGTCTCGATGAACATCAAGCGGCTCATGGACCTCGGCTGCTACCGCGGCCTGCGTCACCGCCGCTCGCTGCCGGTCCGCGGCCAGCGCACGCATACCAATGCGCGCACCCGCAAGGGCCCGGCCAAGTCGATCGCCGGCAAGAAGAAGTAATTTAGGGCAGTAAGGGAGTAGGGCGGTAAGGCAATAGGATCGGCAGACATACTGCCCTACTGCCATATTCCCCTGCTGCCTTTCTCCTAGGTGGAGCCGCTGGCATTACGGCGGTGTAGAGATCAACTGAAAGGACTGTCATGGCCAAGGAAGCCGCTCGTGTTCGCCGTCGCGAACGCAAGAACATCTCGTCGGGCGTTGCCCACGTCAATTCGACCTTCAACAACACGATGATCACCATCACCGACGCGCAGGGCAATTCGATTGCCTGGTCGTCGGCCGGTGCCCAGGGCTTCAAGGGGTCGCGCAAGTCGACCCCGTTCGCTGCTCAGATGGCTGCCGAGGATGTTGCCAAGAAGGCCCAGGAACACGGCATGCGCATGCTCGAAGTCGAGGTCTGCGGACCTGGCTCCGGTCGTGAGTCGGCATTGCGCGCCCTGCAGGCGGCAGGCTTCACCATCACCTCGATCCGTGATGTGACGCCGATCCCGCACAATGGCTGCCGCCCGCGCAAGAAGCGTCGCGTCTAAGCAATTTACCGAACGTCGCGCGAGCGCCCCTTGGGCGCTCCTCCACGGCATTCCAGGTCGCCCGCCACGATTGGATGGTGGCGGGTCAACGGAAGGAAAGCATCATGATCCAGAAAAATTGGCAGGAACTGATCAAGCCGAACAAGATCGAGTTCTCGTCGAAGAAGAAGACGCTGACCACGCTGGTCGCCGAGCCGCTCGAGCGTGGCTTTGGCCTGACGCTGGGCAACGCGCTGCGCCGCGTGCTTCTGTCTTCGCTGCGCGGTGCGGCTGTTACCGCCGTGCAGATCGACGGCGTTCTGCATGAATTCTCGTCCATCGCCGGCGTGCGCGAGGACGTGACCGACATCGTCTTGAATATCAAGGAAATCGCTATCCGTATGGAAGGCGATGGCCCCAAGCGCATGGTCGTTCGCAAGCAGGGACCGGGTGCGGTTCTCGCCGGCGACATCCAGACGGTTGGCGACGTTGAGATCCTCAACCCCGACCACGTCATCTGCACGCTGGACGAAGGCGCTGAAATCCGCATGGAATTCACCGTCGACACCGGCAAGGGTTACGTGCCGGCCGACCGCAACCGCGCCGAAGACGCGCCGATCGGCCTGATCCCGGTCGACAGCCTCTATTCGCCGGTCAAGAAGGTCTCCTACAAGGTCGAGAACACCCGCGAGGGCCAGGTTCTCGATTATGACAAGCTGACCATGACCATCGAGACCGACGGTTCGATCACCGGCGAGGATGCGGTGGCTTTCGCCGCCCGCATCCTGCAGGACCAGCTCGGCCTGTTCGTCAACTTCGACGAGCCGCAGAAGGAAGTCGCCGCCGAGGCCGTCACCGAGCTCGCCTTCAACCCGGCGCTGCTCAAGAAGGTCGACGAACTCGAGCTTTCGGTGCGTTCGGCCAACTGCCTGAAGAACGACAACATCGTCTATATCGGCGACCTGATCCAGAAGACCGAAGCCGAGATGCTGCGCACCCCGAACTTCGGCCGCAAGTCGCTGAACGAGATCAAGGAAGTCCTGGCGGCGATGGGCCTGCACCTCGGCATGGAAGTGCCGGACTGGCCGCCGGAAAACATCGAAGACCTCGCCAAGCGTTACGAAGACCAATATTGAGCATGAATACCAAGGATCGGCGGCGTGGGCCGCTCGATCCGACGGTCATGCGGAAAACCATCAGAGGCCGCGGCCTCTTGAACAACTGAAGAAGGAAAAGAGCCATGCGCCACGGTTTCAAAGGCCGTCGCTTCGCCCGAAGCATTAGCCATCGCAAGTCGATGTTCGCCAACCTCGCCGTGTCGCTGCTCGAGCACGAGCAGATCGTCACCACCTTGCCGAAGGCGAAGGACCTGCGTCCGATCGTCGAGAAGCTGGTGACGCTCGGCAAGCGCGGCGACCTGCACGCCCGCCGCCAGGTGATCGCGCAGATCGGTAACGAAGGCGTCGTCAAGCGCCTGTTCGACACCATCGCTCCGCGCTATGCCAACCGCAACGGCGGCTATCTGCGCATCATGAAGGCCGGCTTCCGCCACGGTGACAACGCCGCGATGGCCGTCATCGAGTTCGTCGATCGCGACACCTCGGCCAAGGGCGCCGGCGACCGCGCTCGTATCGAAGCCGAAGGCACCGACGCGGACGCCGCAGCCGCATAAGGCTCGGTTCTCCGGATTGAATTCAAAGGGGCCTGCGGGCCCCTTTTTTGTTTTCTGGAAGCAGTAGATTGCGGCCAAAGCCGATCTTTTGGCCAGAACCAAGGGTGTTTGCCCAAAATAATCGGATTTCAGCGGCTTAGCCTTTCATTTTGCACAATCGTCGGGACAATGCCCCCGAACTTGCCTTGGAGGATTCGCGAATGCGCGCCAACCGACTGTCCCTTGTTCTGCTCTTCGCCATGATGGCGTTTGCGGCCGCGCCGGTGGTCAGGCAGGCGTTGGCCGAGGAGACCAAGACCGATCCCGGTCTGTCCGATGTGCTGACCGATCTGCTGCATGGCGTCGAAGGCGAGAACGCCACGTCTGGTCCCGACAAGCGTGTGCCGTTCGGCCGCGAGGAGGTGCAGCTGTCGTTTGCGCCGCTGGTCAAGCAGACGGCGCCGGCCGTGGTCAATGTCTATGCCTCGCAGACCGCCAAGGTGACATCGCCTTTCGACGGCGATCCCTTCTTCGAGGAATTCTTCGGTCGTTCGCAGCCGCGGGCGCAGTCTTCCTTGGGTTCCGGCGTGCTGGTCGACCCGACCGGCGTCGTGGTCACCAATTACCACGTCATCAAGGATGCCGATCAGGTCAAGGTGGCGACCGCGGACGGGCGCGAGTTCGACAGCAAGGTGCTGCTCAAGGACGAGACGCTCGACCTTGCCGTGCTCAAGATCACCTCGGACAAGCCGTTTCCGGTCATTGCCATCGGCGATTCCGATGCGCTCGAGGTCGGCGATCTGCTGCTGGCCATCGGCAACCCCTTTGGCGTCGGTCAGACCACCACCAGCGGTATCGTCTCGGCACTTGCCCGTAGCCATATCGGTGTTTCCGACTCAAGCTTCTTCATCCAGACCGACGCCGCAATCAATCCGGGCAATTCCGGCGGTGCGCTGATCAACATGGGCGGCCAGCTGGTCGGCATCAACACGGCCATCTACAGCCGCAGCGGCGGCTCAATCGGCATTGGCTTTGCCATTCCCTCGAACATGGTTCGCGCCTTTGCCGACGCGGCCAAGGCCGGGCTCGACTTCTTCGAGCGGCCCTATATCGGCGCCGAGTTCGAAGCGGTGACGCCGCAGATCGCCGAATCGCTCGGCATGGAGAAGCCGACCGGTGCACTGGTCTCGTCCGTCGAGGCGACCGGACCGGCCGCCAAGGCAGGGCTCAAGCCCGGTGACGTCGTGCTGCAGCTCAACGGCAAGCCGGTCGAAAGCATCGAAGCTCTGGACTACCGGATGGCGACGCTGTCGATAGGCACCACCGCGAATTTCGCGGTTCTGACCAAAGGCCAGCAAGCGGCGATGGACATCGCGCTGGAGCGCGCTCCGGAAGGCATGAAGGCTGCCGAAGTGACGCTGCACGGCCGCAGCCCGTTCTCAGGCGCCAAGGTCGCGGAACTATCGCCTCGGCTCGCCCAGAAGCTTGGCCTGCGCACCGACATCAAGGGCGTCACCGTGGTCGACATCAACCGCGATTCGCCGGCCGCCGATTTCGGTTTCCAGCCGGGCGACATCGTGCGCGAAGTGAACGGCACCACCATCGATACCGCCGCGACCCTGGAGCAGGCGGCCAAGACGGATACGCGCTGGTGGCGCTTTACCGTAGAGCGTGGCGGGCAGATACTGCGTCAGGTGTTGCGTTATTAGAGCACGACCCATGAATTCGGGCTCATGCTCCAACGAAAAAGAAGTGCATGGCCGATCTGTTCAGCGTCGATGAACCGGAAAAGGCGCCGCTTGGGAGGCCGCTGGCCGACAGGCTGCGGCCCAAGAATCTTGGCGAGGTCGTCGGCCAGGAGCATCTGACCGGCCCTGACGGCGCGCTGACCAGGCTGATTGGTTCTGGTTCGCTCGGCTCAATGATCTTCTGGGGTCCGCCCGGTACCGGCAAGACCACGGTGGCGCGGCTGCTCGCCGGCGAAACCAGCCTGGCCTTCGAGCAGATATCAGCGGTCTTTTCCGGTGTCGCCGACCTGAAGAAGGTGTTCGAAGCAGCCAAGCTACGCCGCGCCAATGGCCGCCAGACCTTGCTGTTCGTCGACGAGATCCATCGCTTCAACCGCGCCCAGCAGGACAGTTTCCTCCCTGTCATGGAAGACGGAACCGTCGTGCTGGTTGGCGCCACGACCGAAAACCCGTCCTTCGAACTGAATGCGGCCTTGTTATCCCGCGCGCGCGTTCTGGTCTTCCATTCGCTTGGCGAGGAGAGCATCGCCAAGCTGATGACGCGGGCCGAGGAGACCGAGGGCAGGGCGCTGCCGCTCGACGACGAGGCGCGCGCCATGCTGATCCGCATGAGCGATGGCGACGGCCGCGCCTCTCTTACCCTCGCAGAGGAAGTCTGGCGGGCGGCAAAGCCCGGCGAGGTCTTCAATCCCGAGGGATTGCAGCGCATCGTGCAGCGCCGAGATCAGATTGTAGTGGCCGTCCTGGCCCTTGTCATAAATCGGCGCGCGGCGCTGCACAAATCGGTGCGCGGTTCGGACCCCGATGCGGCGCTCTACTATCTTGCGCGTATGTTCGATGCCGGCGAGGATCCGCTCTATCTCGGCCGCCGGCTGGTGCGCATGGCGATGGAGGACATCGGCCTTGCCGACCCGCAGGCGCTTGTCGTCGCCAACGCCGCCAAGGACGCCTACGACTATCTTGGCTCGCCCGAGGGCGAACTCGCCTTTGCCGAGGCCACCGTCTATCTCGCCACCGCACCCAAATCCAACGCCGTCTACAACGCTTTCAAAGCGGCCACGCGGGCCGCGAAGGAACATGGCTCGCTGCTGCCGCCCAAGCACATCCTCAACGCGCCGACCAAGCTGATGAAAGAGGAGGATTACGGCGCCGGCTATCGTTACGACCATGACGAGCCGGATGCCTTTTCGGGGCAGGATTACTTTCCCGAGAAGATGGGCCGCCAGACCTTCTATGATCCGCCCGAGCGCGGCTTCGAGCGCGACATCAGGAAGCGGCTCGATTATTGGGCGAAGCTGCGCAAAGAGCGGGAATAGCGGGTTTGCGTGACCCGGTCGTCGTCACGCTTCGAAACGAGGCTTCGCCTTGGGGCATTTCCGCCGCGGTCGCTCTCCACGCGCTTCTCGCTGCGATGCTGGCCGTGATGCCGCTGCCGAAGCCGCCGAAACGGCTGGAGGAAGAGCGGGGTGCGGTCC
>NZ_RZQG01000281.1:0-6594 GCF_003998635.1 Mesorhizobium sp. M7D.F.Ca.US.004.03.1.1 | reverse complement strand
CAAGGATGGTAAGCGCTCTCGGCGTGGTCGCGAATGAAGATATCGAGGTCGTCGTCCGACTGCACCTGGCTGCCCGGCGAGATTTCCTTGCCCCGATAGGGATCGAACGCCGACTGGCCGAAGATCTCGCGCGTCAGCCGGATGCAGTGGCGGAACTCCGTCCAGTCGTCTGGATGCGACATGTAGTTGAAGCGGATCACCGGCTGCGATTTCGGGTCCGGCGAGCGCAGCGTCACCGAGCCGCGTGACTTCGATCGCATCGGCCCGACATGCGCCTGGAAGCCATGCGACTTGGCCGCCGCCTTGCCGTCATAGCGGACTGCGGCGGGGATGAAATGGTACTGGATGTCGGGGTAGTCGACACCTGCACGTGAGCGCACGAAGGCCGCCGCTTCGAAATGGTTGGTGGCGCCGAGGCCGGTCTTGAAGAACAGCCACTGCGCGCCGATGAGTGCTTTCGAGAACGGGTTCAGCACTGAATTGAGCGTGATCGGCAGTAGTGATTCCTGCTGGATGTAGAGCTCCATATGGTCCTGCAAATTGCGCCCGACGCCGGGTCGGTCGGCCACCACCGTAATGCCGTTTTCGCGCAAATGCTCGGCCGGGCCGATGCCGGACAGCATCAGGATCTTGGGTGAATTGATCGACGATGCGGCGACGATCACCTCACGTCGCGCCTTAACGACCTGAATCTGTTTGTGAGCTTCGATCTCGACGCCGACGGCGCGTTGATTCTCGATGATCACCCGCCGCGCAAAGCCCTTGACCAGACTCACGTTTTTGCGCTTCAGCGCCGGCTTCAGATAGGCTGATGCCGCCGACCAGCGGCGGCCGCCGCTTATGGTCTGCTCCATCGGCCCAAATCCTTCCTGCTTGGAACCGTTGTAGTCGTCGGTCAGTTCGAACCCGGCCTGCCGGCCGGCCTCGACAAAGGCGCCGTAGAGCGGATTGCGCCGCGAGCCGCGTTGTACATGCAACGGACCACTTTTGCCCCGCCAGCCATCCTCGCCACCGTCGGAGTCTTCCATGCGCTTGAAATAGGGGAGCACGTCGGCGAAGCCCCAACCAGCCGCACCCTCTTCGGCCCAATGGTCGAAGTCGCGGGCGTGGCCGCGCACATAGACCATGCCGTTGATCGAGGACGAGCCGCCGATGACCTTGCCGCGCGGCGTCGCCAGCACGCGCCCGCCGAGATGCGGTTCCGGCTCGCTGGCAAAGCCCCAGTCGTAAAGGCTCATGTTGAGCGGGATCGACAGCGCCGACGGCATCTGGATCAGCGGCCCGATATCGCTGCCGCCGAATTCGATGACGATGACCGAATGCTTGCCGTCCTCAGACAGCCGATAGGCCATGGCCGAGCCGGCCGAGCCGGAGCCGATGATGACGAAATCCGCTTCAAGCATGGTTCATATGCGCCATGAAATCGGCGAGCGAGACATTGCCGCCGGTAGCCACAACAAGGACGGTCTTGCCCTTCACATCCACCTTGCCGCCGAGGAGTGCTGCCAGCGACGCCGCCCCCGATGGTTCGAGCACCAGCTTCATGCGCTCGAAGGCGATCCGCATGGCGCTGCGCACCGATTGATCATCGACGGTGATGCCGCGAACGCCGGCGGTCTTGACCGCGGCAAACGGCGCGTCGCCCGGCCGGCGCGACATCAGCCCGTCGCAGATCGACTTCGGCCCGATCGGCATCGTCTCGATAGCGCCATGCGCCAGCGACGAGCCCATACCGTTGAAACCTTCCGGCTCGACGCCGATGATCTCTGTCGCGGGCGACAGATAGTGGAAGGCGAGCGAGACGCCACCGATCAGCCCACCGCCACCGACCGAGCAGAACAAGAGGTCGGCGCTGGCACCCTTGGCCTCAAGCTGGTCGAGCGCTTCGAGGCCGGCGCCGGCCTGGCCGGCGACGATCTCCGGATCGTCGAAAGGATGCAGCAGCGCCAGCCCCTCTGTCTCGGCGATCTCGCGTGCCTTGGCGGCGGCGACTTCTTCACGCGCCCGCTCGCCATGGTCGGTCAGCACGACGCGGGCGCCATAACCCGCCGTTGCGTCGCGCTTGGCGGCCGGTGCATCGATCGGCATGACGATGGTGACGGGAATGCCGAGCGCCTGGCCGGCGGCCGCCAGCCCTTGCGCGAAATTGCCGGAGGAATAGGCGACGACGCCTTTCTTCGCCTCGTCGGGCGAAAGCTGCTTCAGCCGCCAATAGGCGCCGCGCACCTTGAACGAGCCGGCCCATTGCAGCGATTCCGGCTTGATGAAGACGCGGGTCGCCCCCGTCTCCCTGGCCAGTGCTGTCGATTCCAGCAGCGGCGTGATCTGCGTCGCCCGGGAGGTGACGGCATAGGCCTGCTTGAGATGGTCGAGGGAGGGGACGAGAAGGTCTGACATCATTCGCCTCGCGGATACCTTTTGCTCTCTTCGAGATTGTCGAGGTTCATGTGATTGCGCATGTAACGCTCGGACGCTTTTTGCAGGGGCTGGAAATCCCAGGGGTAGTAGGCGCCGTTGCGCAGCGCCGGATAGACGACCCAGCGGCGCGCCTGGCTTTCGCGCACGGCGGCGTCGAAGCCGGCCATGTCCCAGCGCGCCTGGACCTTGTCCATGAATGCCGCCACCAGGCCCGCATTGGCGGGATCGTCGGCCAGATTGTCCCGCTCGAGCGGATCGGCTTCGAGATCGAACAGTTGCGGCGGATCGAGCTCGCAATGGACGAATTTGTATCTGCCGTCGCGGATCGCCACCAAAGGCGCGTTGGAGCCTTCGGCGGCATACTCCATCAGCACCGGCGCCGTGCGCTCGATGCCCTCGGTGAGCGGCAGCAGCGACTGGCCGTCGGTCCACGGCGCGATCGCGGCGATGTCGATGCCGGCGAGGTCGCAAAGCGTCGGCGCCACATCGAGATTGGAGACCGGCGTCTCGATCAGCCCGGCGCGAACGCCTTTGCCGGCAATCATCAGCGGCACCCGCGCCGAACCCTCGAAGAAGCTCATCTTGAACCACAGGCCGCGCTCGCCGAGCATGTCGCCATGGTCCGAGCAGAACAGGATGATTGTGTCGTCGGCCATGCGGGTGCGCTCGAGAACGTCCAGAAGCTCGCCGAGCTTGTCGTCGACATAGGAGATGTTGGCGAAATAGCCGCGCCGCGAACGACGCACCTGCTCTGGCGTGATCTCGAAAGAGGGATAGTCGCTGGCGTGGTAAAGCCGCCGGGAATGCGCATCCTGCTCGTCACGCGCGATGAACCCGGTTTCCGGGTCCAGCGCCTGGCAATGCTCGTAGAGATCCCAATACTGCTTGCGCGCGACATAGGGATCGTGCGGGTGCGACAGCGAGACGGTCAGGCACCAGGGCCGATGGTTCGCATCGTCCTGTTCGCGCGAAAGCTGATAGAGCTTCTGCGTGGCCAGGAACACGACCTCGTCGTCATACTCCGTCTGGTTGGTGATCTCGGCGATGCCGGCGCCGGTCACCGAGCCCAGATTGTGATACCACCAGTCGATACGCTCGCCCGGCTTGCGGTAGTCTGGCGTCCAGCCGAAATCGGCCGGGTAGATGTCAGTGGTCAGCCGCTCCTCGAAACCGTGCAGCTGATCCGGCCCGACGAAATGCATCTTGCCCGACAGGCAGGTGTAGTAGCCGGCGGCGCGCAGATGATGGGCGAAGGTCGGGATCGATGAGGCGAATTCGGCGGCATTGTCGTAGACGCCAGTGCGCGACGGCAATTGCCCGCTCATGAACGAGGCACGGCCCGGCGCGCAGAGTGGCGACGCCGTGTAGTTGTTGGCAAAGCGCGCCGAACGCGCGGCCAACGCCTTCAGATGCGGTACGTGCAGAAATTCTGCCGGCCCATCCGGAAACAGGGTCCCGTTGAGCTGATCGACCATGACGATCAAGAAATTGGGTCGCTTCGTTGTCACTGTTTGCGCCGCTCGCCGAGTTTGGTTTCGAGATAGTCCTCGACCAGCGCGATCGCGGTCGCGGCATCAGGCACGCCGTCCTTCAGCGCCCGCCTGATGTAGAGCCCGTCGATCATTGCCGCTGTCGCTTCGGCGGCGCGGTCGGCTTCGGCTCTGGGCAGGATCCCGGTCAGGCCGCTCATCAGGTTGGAGTGCAAGCGCCGTGCGTAGACCCTGAGCAGCCTCCGCAAGGCTGGTGATTTCTGCGCTTCGACATAGAAGGCGAGCCAGGCGGCGATGGTTTCCGGCTGGAACTGGATGTCGGAAAAGTTGACGGCAACCACGGCCGAAACACGTTCGCGCGGGGTGGCAGCGGATTGAAGGGCGCGTCGCATGTCGGTGGTCAGTTCGGCCAGGATGTGCCGCATCGTTGCCAGCAGAAGCTCGTCCTTGGCGCCGAAATAGTGATGGGCAAGGGCTGACGACACGCCGGCACGTCCGGCGATCTCGGACATGGTCACGTCGAGCGAACCGCGCTCGCCGATCGCCGAGATCGCCGCGTCGATGAGCGCCTTGCGGCGCAATGGCTCCATTCCGACTTTCGGCATCTCACTGCGTCCTTTGAAGCAGGATTATTTTTTATTGACGGGTCAATCAACAAAAAAATTGGCACTGGCTTCGTCTGTACCAAGCGATTGTCTGGTTCCAGCCCTTCACGAAGCGGACAGGATTGTTTACATTTGAACAATAAATGCGACGTGCGCCGTGAGCCCACATGCTAGGCTGGCGCCAAGGATGGAGACCGCCATGACCGCATGTATCGTTGGCTGGGCGCATTCGCGCTTCGGCAAGCTCGAGGGCGAAACGCTCGAAAACCTGATCGTCAAGGTGGCAACGGACGCGCTGGACCATGCCGGCATCGGTCCCGACGAGGTCGACGAGATCGTGCTCGGCCATTTCAACGCCGGCTTTTCGGCGCAGGATTTCACCGCCAGCCTGGTGCTTCAGGCCGACGACCGGCTGCGCTTCAAGCCGGCGACGCGCGTCGAAAACGCTTGTGCCACGGGATCGGCGGCGGTCCGGCAAGGCATCCGCGCCATTGACGCCAATGCCGCCCGCATCGTGCTGGTGGTCGGCGCCGAGCAGATGACGACGACGCCGGGGCCAGAGATCGGCAAGAACCTGCTCAAAGCGTCCTATCTGCCCGAGGATGGCGACACGCCTGCGGGTTTCGCCGGCGTCTTCGGCAAGATCGCGCAGGCCTATTTCCAGCGCTATGGCGACCAGTCGGACGCGCTCGCCATGATCGCCGCCAAGAACCACAAGAATGGCGTCGACAACCCCTATGCGCAGATGCGCAAGGATTTCGGCTACGAGTTCTGCCGCCAGGAGAGCGAGAAGAACCCGTTCGTTGCCGGTCCCCTGAAGCGCACCGATTGCTCGCTGGTCTCCGACGGTGCCGCTGCCCTTATCCTCGCCGACACCGCGACGGCGCTGAGGATGCGGCGTGCCGTTGCCTTCCGCGCCAACGAACATGTGCAGGATTTCCTGCCGATGTCGAAGCGCGACATCCTGACCTTCGAAGGCTGCGAGCAGGCCTGGACCCGAGCGCTTAAGAACGCCGGCGTGACACTCGACGATCTCTCCTTCGTCGAAACGCATGACTGCTTCACCATTGCCGAACTGATCGAATATGAGGCGATGGGCCTGGCCAAGCCGGGCGAGGGCGCCAGGCTGGCGCTGGACGGCACAACAGCCAAGGATGGCCGCCTGCCGGTCAACCCATCTGGTGGGCTGAAGGCCAAGGGTCATCCGATCGGTGCCACGGGCGTGTCGATGCATGTCTTGACCGCCATGCAACTTGTCGGCGAAGCCCGCGGCATCCAGGTGCCGGGCGCAAAACTCGGCGGCATCTTCAATATGGGCGGTGCGGCGGTCGCCAACTACGTTTCCATATTGGACCGGATCAGGTAGAAGCAGCCCGTATTTTACGGGGTAGCCATGACAAATCCGGTTCTGATCGAAGTCTTGCGCGGCGCGATCGTCGAGAGTGCGCATCGTGGTGCGGTCGCGGTCTTCGATGCCGATGGCAAGCCGGTCTGGGAGATCGGCGATACCGCCAAGCCGGTGTTCCCGCGCTCGGCGGTCAAGGCGATCCAGGCATTGCCGCTGGTCGAAAGCGGGGCGGCGGATGCCTATGGTTTCGGCAACCGCGAATTGGCGCTTGCCTGTGCGTCCCACTCGGGCGAGCCGGCACATGTCGAACTGGCGCGGTCCATGCTGGCCAAGGCCGGGCTGGAGGGATCAGCACTCGAATGCGGTACGCATTGGCCGTCCAATCATGACGCCGAGATTGCGCTCGCCCGCGCCGGCGGTTCGCCGAATGCATTGCACAACAATTGCTCCGGCAAGCATTCCGGCTTCCTCTGCACCTGCGTCCACGCCGGCATTGCGCACCGCGGCTATGTCAAGCCGGAGCACGGCCTGCAGGAGATGGTGCGCGACGCCATGCAGGCGGTGACGGGCGCTGTCCATGGCGCAGACGAGCGGGCCACCGATGGCTGCTCGATCCCGACCTATGCGGTGCCGCTCAGGAGCTTTGCGATCGGCTTTGCCCGCATGGCCACGACATCAGGTTTTGGCCCCGAGCGAGCCAAGGCCGCGAGGCGGCTACTTTCCGCCTGCATGG
>NZ_RZQG01000280.1:0-6646 GCF_003998635.1 Mesorhizobium sp. M7D.F.Ca.US.004.03.1.1 | reverse complement strand
CCGCCGGCACGGACATCAGCGCCTGGCCGCTGGTGGTCGACCTGCACGAACAATTCTACTTCAAGCCGGATGCCGGCAGGCTGATCGGCTCGCTCGCCGACGAAACCGATTCCGAACCCTGCGACGCCTATCCGGAAGACATCGACGTCGCCATCGCAGTCGACCGCATCGAACAGGCGACATCGCTGCGCATCGACCGTCCGTCGACGCCCTGGGCGGGCCTGCGCACCTTTTCGCCCGACCGCACGCCGGTCGTCGGTTTCGACCCGCGGCTGCCCGGCTTCTTCTGGCTCGGCGGTCAGGGCGGCTACGGTTTCCAGGTGTCGCTGACGCTCGCGCGGCTGGGTTCGGCGCTGTTGCGCGGCCAGCCCCTGCCCGACGATCTCGCGGCACGCGGCGTCACTTCTGCGGCGCTAGCTCCCGATCGCTTCATCACCGCGGCGGCGACGCCATGAAATTCACCGGCCTGCCCTTCCCTCAACCATAAAGTGTCATCAGGAGCGTTTGCGATGAAATCCACCGTTCTGCGCGCAGTCCTTACCTCGTCCCTGCTGGCCTCGTCCGTCCTTCTCGGCGGACAGGCCTACGCCAAAACCCTGGTCTATTGCTCGGAAGCCAATCCCGAGACCTTCAACCCGGCGATCGGCATCGCCGATTCCACCATGGACGCCGCCGCCAAGACGATTTTCAACCGGCTGGTCGAGTTCAAGCCTGGCACGACAGAAGTCGGTCCGGCGCTGGCCGAAAGCTGGGATGTCTCAGCCGATGGCAAGACCTACACCTTCCATCTCAGGCACGGCGTGAAATTCCAGTCGAACGACCATTTCACGCCCTCGCGCGATTTCAACGCCGACGACGTGCTCTACACCTTCAACCGTCAGCGAGACGCCAACAATCCCTACCACAAGCTCGGCGGCGGCGCTTACGAGTACTTCAATGCGCTGGGCATGGGCACGCTGATCGAAAAGGTCGACAAGGTCGACGATTACACGGTGCGCTTCACCCTGACAGCGGCCAACGTCACCTTCCTGCCCGGCATTGCGCTCGACTATCTCTCCATCCTGTCGCTGGAGCAGACCGAGAAGATGGTGGCCGCCGGCACGCCGGAACTGATCGACTCTGAACCGGTCGGCACCGGCCCGTTCGTGCTGCAGGCTTATGTCCCTGACAGCCAAGTCCGCTACGCCGCCAACAAGGACTACTGGCGCGGCGCACCGAAGATCGACACGCTGGTCTTCGCCATCACGCCCGAGCCGACCACGCGCGTCGAGCGCCTCAAGGCCAATGAGTGCCAGGTCGCCGCCCCGCCGCCGCCAAGCGCCGTCGCCGATTTGCGCACCGACCCCAACATCACCGTGCTCGACCTCAAGGGCCAGAACATCGGCATTCTCGGCTTCAATGTCGAGCACCAGCCGCTTGGCGATGTCCGTGTGCGCATGGCGCTGGCCAAGGCCATCGACCGCAAGGCGATCGTCGACGCCGTCTATGCCGGCGCCGGCACGGTGGCCGGCAGCGTCGTGCCGCCGGCGCAGATCGGCGCCGTCACCGACGCCGGCATCGACTATGATCCGGACGGCGCCAAGAAACTGCTGAAGGAAGCCGGCCACGAGAGCGACCTGAAAATCAGCCTGTGGGCGATGCCGGTGTCGCGACCCTACAACCCCAACGCCAAGCGTATGGCCGAGATGATCCAGGCCGACTGGGCAAAAGTCGGCGTCAAGGCCGAGATCGTCAGCTTCGAATGGGGCGAATACCTCAAGCGCACCGCGGCGGGAGAGCAGGACGCCTACCTGCTTGGTGGTAGCAGTGACAATGGCGACCCCGACAACATGCTGAGCTATCTGCTCTCCTGCGACGGCGTGAAGGGCGGTTCCAACCGCTCGCGCTGGTGCGATCCGGCCTTCGAGAAGCTGCTGCAGGACGGCCGCGTCGCCGCCGACCCCAAGCAACGCGCCGACATCTACGCCAGGGCGCAGGCGATCCTCAAAATCGAGGTGCCGGTGGCGCCGATCGCCCATTCGGTGGTGGCGATCCCGATCCGCAAGGGCGTGCTCAACTACGTGCTCGACCCCTTCGGCCGGCAGAACTTTGCTGCGGTCGATATGGCGGAGTGAAGCTTGGCGACCCAGCCCTCGGGCTCGACCCGAGGGTGCACCAACATGTATAAAACCAGCGATTTAGAGGCGAAAGCAGAATCCATGCGTGAAGACCTGAACGCCCTCCTCAAGACCTATCTCACCGACGGCGCGGTGGGCGCCTCGCTTGCCTACGCGCTGAACGGCGCGACGCCAACCGCCGTCACCGCCGGCCTCGCCGATCGGGAACATGACGTTGCCGTCTCGCCCGACCGGCTGTTCAAGATCGGCAGTTGCACCAAGACCTTCGTTGCCGCCGCCCTGGTCAAGCTCGCCCAGGACGGCAAGCTCGATCTCGGTGCGCCGATCGCCTCCTGGTTTCCCGACCTGCCGGGCGCCGGTGCCATTTCGGTGCGCCAGCTGATCAACCACCGCAGCGGCCTGCCGGAGTTCGAATATTACATTCCGATGGACCCAAGCCGGCAATGGACGCCGCAGCAGCTGGTCGACATCGCCTTCGCCTCCGACAAGCAGAAAGCGCCAGGCGGACCCGCCGTCTACAACAACACCGGCTATGTGCTGGCCGGCATGGTGATCGAGGCCGTCTCTGGCCAGTCGCTGGGCGGCTATGTCAGAAGCGCGGTGCTGCAGCCGCTCGGCCTGGAGAATACCTGGTCGCCGGCCACCGAAGCCTTCCCGGAAAAATCGATGGTGCGCGGCTACTACCACCGGCCGCCACCGGCGGCGAACGCGCCCACCGACATCGCCTCGGGCGGCGAGATGTGGCGCATGGACGGCGTGCTGCCCTACTCCGATGCGTTGCAGGATTCTTCGGATTCCTTCCCGTTCGGCGCCGCCTATGGCTGCGGCGACATGGTGTCGACGCCGTCCGACATGGTGAGCTTCATACGCGGCCTGTTCTCCGGCAAACTGCTGTCGCCGCCATTCTTCTCCGGGATGTTCGAACACCGCGTGCCGGCAAGTTTCCCCGGCACACGCATGCGCGAAACGGGCGCCGGCATGTTCCAGAGCGCCTACGCCGACCGCGCCTTCCACGGCCACCAGGGCAGCATCCCCGGCTACGTCGCCGTCATGCTGCACGATCCGGAGTCGAGCCTGACCATCGCCATGACCAGCAATGTCGGCTCCGGCAACCGGCTGTCCTTCCAGGCGAGTGGGCTGCATCCGGTAGTCGACAAGGCGATCCAGATCATTCTGGGGTGAAGGGTGTTCTGCGCCGCGGGCCGTCGCATGATGCGCTACCCCGCGACAGACGATCAACTCGCGGCGAGATGATGGAACGGCTCGCCGAGATATGAGACGGTATCCCAGGCCCGTCACTGGAGATGCCGCCATGAAACCCACGCTGCCACTACTGCTGAGCCTCAATGGCGGCTATGTCGATACGGCGGGGTTTCTGGCGCTGCAAGGCCTGTTCACCGCGCATGTGACGGGAAATTTCGTCACGCTGGGCGCCTCGCTGGTGCTCGGCATTTCGGGTGTTCTGGCAAAGCTGCTGGCATTGCCGGTCTTCTGCGTCGTCGTCATCCTGACCCGGCTCGCCGGTGAGCGCTTGCGCAGACGGGGGCTGCCGGCGCTCGGGGTCCTGCTGGCGGCCAAACTGGCGCTGCTCGTCATTGGTGCTGCGCTGGCGATCCGCTTTGGTCCCTTCGCCAGTGGCGACGGCGCGGCCGCGATTGTCACCGGCATGGCGCTGGTCGCCGCGATGGCGATCCAGAATGCGGTGCACCGTGTCCATCTCGCGGCCGCACCGCCATCGACACTGATGACCGGCACCACCACCCAGATCATGCTCGACATTGGTGATCTCATCGGCGGCGTGGCTCCGGAGACCCGCCCTGCCCTGATCGCCCGCCTGCGGCGCATGGCACTGGCGGTCGCCGTGTTCGCGGTAGGCTGCGCCGCCGCTGCACTTGGCTTTGCGTTCGCCAATGTATGGTGCTTCGTCATTCCACCGGTGATTGCGCTCTTCGCCCTGCTGCTGCGACTTTCGGCGCCCGACGAGGAAACCAAGTAGGCCGCCCCCTCAGTCTTCGTCCGTCCAGATCAGCCGCAGCAACCGAAGCAGCGTCGCCCGCTCCTTTTTTGTCAGCCTGTGGAGGAACCGGTCCTCGTGCCGGCGAACCTGTTGCCGCCATCCCGGCATGGCCTCCCTGGCCGCCTGCGTCAGGGCGAGCACCTGCACGCGTCCGTCTTCGGCATGATCGTCGCGCTCAACCAGTCCGCGTTCTTCCAGTTCGGCGAGCAGCGGCGCCATGTTGGCGCTCCTCATGCCGAGCAGGCGGCACAGCTCCGCGGCGCGGATGCCGGGCTTCTCGTCGATCAGCGCCAGCATGGCGTAGGTGACCGGGCGCAGCGCCGCGTCAGTCATCTCGACGGCGAAATCATTCAAGGCCAAGGCTGAGGCGCGCCTCAGATTATAACCGATCTGCGCGTCGAGCGCGTCTTCGGGACTGGTGCGGAGCCGGGTCTTTTCCATGCTTCAACCGATCGCCACGAACATCCCCTCTTGTCAAGCAAAAAAGACTATGCGACATAGCAAATACGATAGCTATGCTACATAGCAATTTGTCAGACGGAACGAGAGGACCTGACCATGACCGAAGAGACCGTTGCCTTCGATGTCGAGAACGGCATTGCCTGGGTGCGCTTCAACCGGCCGGACAAGCGCAATTGCATGAACCCGGCGCTCAACCGGCGCATGATGGAGGTTCTCGACGAGCTTGAGTTCCGCGACGATGTCGGCGTGCTGGTGTTGTCCGGCGAAGGCAGCGCCTGGTCGGCGGGCATGGACCTCAAGGAGTACTTTCGCGAGACCGAGGCCAAGGGTCTCGGCGCCATCCGCAAGGCGCAGTCCGAAGCGTATGGCTGGTGGCGGCGCCTGCGCTGGTACGGCAAGCCGACCATCGCCATGGTCAATGGCTGGTGTTTCGGCGGCGGCTACGGCCCGCTCTTCGCCTGCGACCTCGCCTTCGCCGCCGACGAGGCGCAATTCGCTCTATCCGAGATCAACTGGGGCATCCTGCCCGGCGGCGGCGCCACCAAGGTGGTAGTCGACCTCCTGTCGATGCGCGATGCCATGTATCATGCGCTGACCGGCGAACTCATCGACGGCAGGAAGGCCGCCGCCTGGAAGCTGGTCAATGAAAGCCTGCCGCTGGCGGATCTGAAGGCGCGCGTCACCGAGGTCGCTGCCATCCTGCTGAAGAAGAATCCGATTGCGCTGAAGGCGACCAAGGACGCCATCCGCCGCGTCGCCGAGATGACCTACGACAATGCCGAGGATTATCTGGTGCGGGCGCAGGAGGCCGCCAATTCCTACGACAATGACGGCCGCAAGGAAGGCATCCGCCAGTTTATCGACGAGAAGAGCTACAAGCCCGGCCTTGCCGCCTACGACAAGGCAAGGTGACCGTGCAAGCATAAGGCAATCCTGGGGAGGAGCTGCAGATGCCGGCCTGGACGACATCGGATCCCGTGGCCCTGCACGCCAGGACGCAGCCGGATCGTATCGCTTGTGTCGACCTGGCAACCGGCCGCCGGTGGACCTATGCCGCGCTCGACGAGGCCATTCAGCGCGCTGTCGGCGTGCTTGAAACCGGCCATGGCATCGAGCCGGGGCAGCGCATCGCCACGCTTGCCCGCAACAGCGCAGACTTGGCTGTCCTGCAGCAGGCAGCGATGCGGCTCGGCGCCATTTTCGTGCCGCTCAACTGGCGGCTCGCCAGTGCCGAGAAGCAGGCGATCCTGGCCGATTGCGATCCGGTGCTGCTGTTGCATGACACCGCCCTTGAAATGGCGCCGCCCAAGGGCTGCATGTCAATCGAAGTCGCGGCCTTCACGGCGGCAGTCGAGGCACAGGTTCAGGCACCGCGCCGGTCCTTGCCGGCCAGCGATGCGCCTTCGATCATCCTCTACACTTCGGGCACATCAGGCCGGCCGAAAGGGGTCATCGTCACCGAACGCAATGCGTTGGCCACTGCGGTCAATTTCGGCGTACTGGGACGCGTTGGCAACGCCAGCGTCTTCCTCTGCGACGCGCCGATGTTCCATGTCATCGGCCTCATCACCAGCTTGCGTCCGCCGCTGTTGCAAGGCGGCACGGTGCTGATCTCGCCCGGCTTCGACGCCGGCGTCACCAATCGTCGTCTGGCTGATCCCGCGCTCGGGGTCACCCATTATTTCTGCGTACCGCAGATGGCCAGGATGCTGCGCGACCATCCAGATTTTGCGCCTTCGAATTGGACCGCGCTGACCGCCATCTTCACTGGCGGCGCGCCCAATCCGGCCGCAAACATCCACTGGTGGCTGGCACAGGGTGTGCGCATGGTCGACGGCTTCGGCATGACCGAAGCCGGCACCGTGCTCGGCATGCCCATCGAGGCCGACCGCATCGCCAGCAAGGCAGGCTCGGCGGGCCTTGCGGCGCCGACCATCGGGCTGCGCATCGTCGACGACGCTGGCCGCGATGTCGCTACCGGGGAACCAGGCGAGATATGGCTGTCCGGCCCCAGCATCACACCTGGCTACTGGAACCGGCCGGAAGAGAC
>NZ_RZQG01000027.1:0-18902 GCF_003998635.1 Mesorhizobium sp. M7D.F.Ca.US.004.03.1.1 | reverse complement strand
ATGCTCGGCCATTTCCTGTGCGGGGGCGTGAAGCTTCACCTTGCCGGTGTTCAGCAGATAGGCGTAGTCGCCGCATTCAAGTGCTAGCTGCACATTCTGTTCGACGAGCAGGATGGAAATGCCGTTGCGCGACAGGTCGAGGATGATGCGGAAGATCTGATGAACGATCTTCGGGGCGAGGCCGAGGGATGGCTCGTCGAGCATCAGAAGTTTCGGCTCGGCCATCAGCGCCCGGCCAATGGCAAGCATCTGTTGCTGGCCGCCGGACATGCGGCTCGCCATACCGTTGCGCCGCTCCTTCAGCATCGGAAAGAGATCGAAGGCCTCGGCGCGCAGCGCTTCGAAGCTCTTGCCGCCGCGGCCAACATGGGCGGCGACTAGGTTTTCTTCCACCGTCAGGCGTTGGAATATCTGGCGGCCTTCCGGGCAATGGGTGATGCCCAGGCGCACGACCTGCTCCGGCCGCAGGCCGGTGATGTCGCGCCCTTCGAAGGTGATGCTGCCGGCGGTCGGACGCGCAACGCCGGAGATGGAGTTGAGCAGCGTCGTCTTGCCGGCGCCGTTCGGGCCGAGAACAACGACGATCTCGTGCGGATCGACGTCGACGTTTATGTCTTCAAGAACGCCGACGCGTCCGTATCCCGAGCTGAGCCCGGCGATCCTGAGCAGCGGCTCGGATGTCGTCGATGTCATTGGCGGTTCCCAGATAGGCGAGTTGGACGTCGGTGCTGGCCTGCACCTCGGCGGGTGTTCCCTGAAAAAGCAGCTTTCCGTGATGCATGACAATGATGTTGTCGCAGAGCGCCATCACCAGATCCATGTCGTGCTCGACGATGATCGTGATCCGGTCGGGCGAGCGCTGGGCGGCGAGCTTCGCGGTCAGATCCGCCGTCTCATGATGGTTCAGCCCGGCAGCGGGCTCGTCAAGCAGCAGCAGGCGCGGATTGCAAACCAGCGCGCGGGCGATCTCCAGCATGCGCTGGCGGCCATAGGGCAGGCTGCCGGCTTCCGCGTCGGCATGGCCTTGCAGATCGAAAAAACGCAAGATCTCCATGCATTTTTCGCGTCGGTGGTCGCGGCGGGCCGAGGCATAGGGCGGCCACACGACTTCTTTCCATGTGCCGCCGACGTCGCTCGGATAGAAGCAGACCTCGAGGTTTTCGAGCGCGGTCATCTGGTCGAAGAGACGGATGTTCTGATAGGTGCGGGCGACTCCCGAATTGGCGATCTGATATTTCTTGAGCTTGTCCAGGCGTTTGCCGTCGAGCGCTATCGATCCGGCCGAGACGGTGTAGGAGCCGGCGGTCATGTTGATGAGCGTCGACTTACCGGCGCCGTTGGGCCCGATCACACCGTGGATCAGCCCGGGGGCGAAGGAGGCGGTCACGTCATCGATGGCGACGACCTGGCCATATTCCTTTCGCAGTCTGTCGAAAACCAGGGTCATTTGCCGAACAGTCTCCGGATAAGCTTGTCTGGTCCGAAGCTGCGCGGAACGATGCCGGCCGGGCGTACGATGATCAGGAAGATCATCAACAGGCCGAGGAAAAGAATGCG
Organism: Mesorhizobium sp. M7D.F.Ca.US.004.03.1.1; assembly: GCF_003998635.1. Lineage (NCBI taxonomy): Bacteria > Pseudomonadati > Pseudomonadota > Alphaproteobacteria > Hyphomicrobiales > Phyllobacteriaceae > Mesorhizobium > Mesorhizobium sp. M7D.F.Ca.US.004.03.1.1. Next base: position 17,345 of record NZ_RZQG01000027.1, on the reverse strand, counting down.
CCATTCGGCGAATTCGCGCAGCACTTCCGGCAGCAGGATCAGGATTGCCGCACCGGCGACGATGCCGAGAATGTTGCCGATGCCGCCGATCACGATCATCAGCACGATCAGCACCGATTCCTGAAGCGTGAAACTCTCCGGGCTGACGAAGCGCTGGGAGGCCGCGAAGATTGCGCCCGCGATCGAACCGATCGTCGCGGAGGTGGCGAAGGCGGCAAGCTTGGCGTTGGTCGTGTTGATGCCGATGCCGCGCGCGGCATCCTGGTCGTTGCCGTCGCACTGCTGTTCTTCAACTGGTTGGCTGGCGCCAAGGCTCCCGCCTGGGTCACGGATGCCAAGTCGCGGCCTTTGCTCGAGCAGATCGGCGCCAAGCTCGAAAGCCTGCTGCCCGAGGATCCGGAAAACGCGATCCTCAAGAAGCTCAACCCGAATCAGCCGGCCGCCGAGACGCCCGCAGCTCCGGACGCCCCGGCAGCGGACGCTCCAGCAGGTGGCGACGATGCCAACACGCCGGCGCCTGACGATGACGCCGCAACACCGCCGGCGGACAACGCGCCGGCCAATCCAGCACCGGCTGCACCGGCAAACTGACGCCGAAAACGGCGTCAGGACCTAACGATGGTGTGAACGGCTGTACGGCGCGCGTTGCTTTCGACGCGAACCCGCACTATATGGCGATTTTAGCGGAGCTTAAGATGGCAGACGCAGACGACGTGCTTTCCGCCGAGGCCGACGACCATTTCCACGACGAATGCGGCGTGTTCGGCATTTTCGGCCGGCAGGATGCCGCGGCCATCGTCACATTGGGCCTGCATGCGCTGCAGCATCGCGGCCAGGAAGCGGCCGGCATCGTTTCCTATGACGGCAGCCAGTTCCATGTCGAACGCCATGTCGGCCTGATCGGCGACACCTTCACCAAGCAGCGCGTCATCGACAGCCTGCAAGGCAACCGCGCCATCGGCCACACGCGCTACGCCACCACTGGCGGCGCTGGCATGCGCAACATCCAGCCCTTCTTCGCCGAATTGGCCGATGGCGGTTTCGCCGTCGCCCACAACGGCAATCTGACCAATGCCATGACCGTGCAGCGCGCGCTGCAGAAGCAGGGCGCGATCTTCTCCTCGACCTCCGATACCGAGACGCTTTTGCACCTTGTCGCCACCAGCAAGGAGCGCGATTTGAACTCGCGTTTCATCGATGCGGTGCGGCAGGTCGAGGGCGCATTCTCGCTGGTGGCGATGACGGCCAAGAAGATGATCGGCTGCCGCGATCCGCTCGGCATCCGGCCGCTGGTGCTCGGCGATCTCGACGGCGCCTGGATCCTGGCTTCAGAGACCTGCGCGCTCGACATCATCGGTGCCCGTTTCGTGCGCGACCTGAAACCCGGCGAGATGGTCGTCGTCACATCCAAGGGCATTGAAAGCCTGTTCCCCTTCGAGCCACAGAAGACCCGCTTCTGTATCTTCGAATATGTCTATTTCGCGCGGCCGGATTCGTCGGTCGAAGGCCGCAACGTCTATGAGGTGCGCAAGCGCATCGGCGCCGAGCTCGCGGTCGAAAGCCCGGTCGAGGCGGACATCGTCGTGCCGGTGCCGGATTCGGGCACGCCTGCGGCGATCGGCTTCAGCCAGGCGGCGGGTATTCCCTTCGAGCTCGGCATCATCCGCAACCATTATGTCGGCCGCACCTTCATCCAGCCCGGCGATTCGATCCGCCACATGGGCGTCAAGCTGAAGCACAATGCCAACCGCCGCATGATCGAAGGCAAGCGCGTGGTGCTGGTTGACGACAGCATCGTGCGCGGCACCACCAGCCAGAAGATCGTGCAGATGGTGCGCGACGCCGGCGCCAAGGAAGTGCATATGCGCATCGCCTCGCCGCCGACACGCGCCTCCTGCTTCTACGGCGTCGACACGCCGGAGAAATCGAAGCTTCTGGCATCGCGCATGTCGGTGGAGGAGATGGCCGAGTTCATCCGCGTCGATTCGCTTGGGTTCCTTTCCATCGACGGGCTCTACCGCGCCGTCGGCGAGGCCAGCCGCGACAACGACCAGCCGCAATTCTGCGACGCCTGCTTCACCGGCCAGTACCCGACCCGCCTGCTCGACTTCGAAGGCCACGACAATGTGCGCACGCTGTCGCTGCTGGCGACGAGCGGGACGTAGGATTGCCGGTCCTTCGCCAGAGCGGTTCATCGTTTCACGGAAACGTAGAACCGCTCTATCTCCTTGTTTCGACGCAATTCCGGACGGAAAACCGTTTCACACTTTTCCTGGAATTGCTCCAGCCTTAGCCAGATTTCCGGAATCCATCGCATGACCCTCGACCTTACCGGCCGCGTTGCGGTCGTCACCGGCGCCTCGCGCGGCATCGGCTATTTCATCGCCAAGGAGTTGGCTGCCGCCGGCGCGCATGTCATCGCGGTGGCGCGCACCGTCGGCGGCCTGGAAGAGCTCGACGACCAGATCAAGGCGGCCGGCGGCCAGGCGACACTGGTGCCGCTCGACCTCACCGACATGGCCGGCATCGACCGGCTGGGCGGCGCCATCCACGAACGCTGGGGCAAGCTCGACATTCTCGTCGCCAATGCCGGCGTGCTTGGCGTCATCTCGCCGATCGGCCATGTCGAAGCAAAAACCTTCGAGAAGGTGATGACCATCAACGTCACCTCGACCTGGCGGCTGATCCGCTCGGTCGACCCGCTGCTACGGCTTTCGGACGCCGGCCGCGCGATCATCCTGTCTTCCAACGCGGCGCACTCGGCGCGCGCCTTCTGGGCGCCCTATGCGGCATCCAAGGCTGCGGTGGAGACCATGATGCGCTCATGGGCGCATGAGACACAAAGCCTGCCGCTGCGGGTCAACGCCGCCGATCCCGGCGCCACCCGCACCGCCATGCGTGCCCAGGCGGTGCCGGGCGAAGATCCCGAGACGCTGCCGCACCCCTCCGAGATCGCCAAACGCATCGTACCGCTGGCCAGCCCGCAGCTGAAAGAGACCGGATTGATCTTCCAGGCCAAGCACAATCGCTTCGTCGCCTATCGGCAGCCGGAATAGAACTTGAGTCTTTTTTGATGTATGCCGGTTTCCAAAACCGCTGCACACTTTTGGGCGACCTGCGTAGGGATTAAATAGGCCTCCGGAAACGTTTCTTCGACGTAGTCGAAGCCCAAACTGGAGGAACCACCATGCGTAAACTGCTTTTCGCCACCGCCGCTGTCCTGATCACAGCTGTGGGCGCCGCCTATTCGCAAGACGCAACGATGAGCTTCTTCGTCACCAGTGTCGGTTCCGGCAAGGGCGCCGATCTCGGCGGCCTCGAGGGTGCCGACGCGCATTGCGCCTCGCTGGCGGAAGCCGCCGGTGTCACCGGCAAGACCTGGGCTGCCTATCTGTCGACCAGCGACACCGATGCGCGCGACCGTATCGGCAAGGGGCCTTGGGTGAATGCCAAGGGCGTCAAGATCGCCGACGACGTCGCCTCATTGCACAGCGATGCCAACGGCATCACCAAGCAAACGGCACTGAACGAGAAAGGCGAAGTGGTCAACGGCCGCGGCGACAAGCCAAACCGCCACGACATGCTGACCGGCTCCAAGCCCGACGGCACCAAGATCGCCGACCAGACCTGCGGCGACTGGACGATGAGCGGGGCGGAAGGGGCCGCGATGATGGGCCATCACGACCGCACCGGCCTCGACGAATCGGCTGCCGCCAAATCCTGGAATTCCTCGCATGCCTCGCGCGGCGGCTGCAGCCAGGAGGCGCTGAAGGGCACCGGAGGCGACGGCCTGTTCTATTGCTTTGCCACCAACTGAGTCGATTGGCTTCAAAAATTGGGGCTGGAACCCGCCGCCATATCACGCGGCTGTGATGTGGCGGTGGAAGGCTGCACCGCGGTCATGCTTTCGTCATTTCCGTGGAGTTGGTAGGATTGCAGCGACTCCCACAACAAGCGCCCAACTGGCAGAACAAGGAAATCCCCATGGCTACGACCGCAGCAGCGTTGGTCTGGTATCTGGTAATCGCCGGCCCGCAGGGCGGCATGGTCGTGCTGCCCAGCACCTTCGACAAGCGCGAACAGTGCACGGCCGCCATCACCGAATATCAGAAGCAGCCGACACCGGCCGGGTGGTCGGTGCAATGCGTGCCCAGCGCCTCGCCCTTCACCGACGAAGGCGACGCCGAGGAACCATCAGCACAGTAAGCGTCAGCGCCGCGCGCTGACCATCAGCTCCGGCTTCTGGCTGATGGTCTGGAACACCACGCAATAGCGCTCGGTCAACTTCAGCAGCGAGTCTATCCGCTCCTGCGGCTCGTCGGTGTCGAGCTTGAAATTGAGCCGGATGGCGCGAAAGCCGACCGGCGCATCCTTGGCGACACCAAGCGTGCCGCGAAAATCGAGATCACCTTCGGCTTCAACGGTTGCGGCGCCGAGCTTGAACTCGAGCGCCGTCGCCACCGCCTTCAGCGTCACCCCGGCGCAGGCCACCAATGCCTCGAGCAGCATGTCGCCCGAGCATAGCTCAAGGCCCGAGCCGCCTGTTGCCGGATGCAGTCCGGCGATGGCAAGCGCCCTGCCCGTTTCCACCTTGCAGGCAACCGACTGGTCGTCGATCGAGCCCTTGGCGCGAAGCGTGATCAGGGCCTGCGAAGCATCGTCACGATAGGCCTGCTTCAGCGGCGCCTGCATGGCCTTCAATTCGGTCGCATCCATCGCTGTCCCTTTCATCGACTGTTTCCACCGCCGGCATCAGCCGTCCGATCGAGATTTGCGCCGACCGCCATGGGAAGGCAATGCCATTCCGCAATACGGGCCAGCCGCTGCCGGTGCTTTGTCCAGCCAGACATCTGCCCGCGAAGGGGAAGAGCGGATGTCATGCCGGCTTTCGCCCATCGCCAACGTCGCCAAGTGGCTTGACCGGAGACGCTGCCAGTTTCCCTCTGCCAGGAGTTGTCCGGCAGGACGAAGGGAGACGTGAAGGAACGCGACAGCGGCAGTTGTACGACCATACAGCCATTTCCTTTGACTTCGATCATCTCGGCCATACCTATGCGGGAGTCGTCCTCGCGGAGCCATCATGCCGGCCAAGCTGAAACTGATCTTCCTTATCCTGCCGATGCTTGCCGCCCTGGTGCAGCCCGTCCTGGCTGAAACGGCGGAGCGGCCGGCGCCCTCGGGCGGCGTGCTATCCCTGCTGCCGCCGCCGCAAACCACCAACCATTCGATCAGCCTCGCCGGGCGCAAGCTGGATTATCAGGCAAAGGCCGCCACCCTGTCGCTGCTTTCCGGCAAGGGCGACGTCACGGCGGAGATCTTCTATGTCGCTTACACGCTGCAGCAACCGGCAAGCGTGGCCAAAGACCCGCAGCGGCCGATCACCTTCGTGTTCAACGGCGGCCCTGGAGCAGCGTCCGCCTATCTGCATATCGGCGCGCTCGGTCCGCGTATTATCGCAACGGGAGCCGACGGCGAATTCCTGCCATCACCGCAAAGACTCATCGACAATCCGGACAGCTGGCTCGACATGACGGATCTCGTCTTCGTCGATCCGGTCGGAACCGGATATAGCCGCGAGGCACCGGGCCAGGACGCGCACGACTTCTGGGGCGTCAATCAGGATGCCAGCTCGATAGGCGCCTTCATCCGGCTCTATCTGGCGCAGAACGGCCGCACCGGATCGCCGCTGTTCCTCGCCGGCGAAAGCTATGGCGGGTTCCGCGCGGCGCTGCTCGCCAGGACATTGCAGGAAGACATCGGCATCAGTCCGAACGGCATCGTGCTGATCTCGCCGGCGCTGGAGTTCACGCTGGTGCAGCCCGACGAATTCGAGCCGCTGCATTGGGCGCTCGAACTGCCTTCACTGGCGGCGGTGCGCCTACGCGCCGAAGGCGTCAGCGGCGATGCTTTGCGGGAGAAGCTGGCCGAAGTCGAACACTATGCACTGGGCGATTACCTTACGGCGCTCACCAGCGGACTGGAGCAAGGCAAGCAACTGGCCAGCCAACGCGTGGCTGACATCACCGGCCTGCCGCTCGACCTCGTGCAGCGCAACTCCGCCCGCATCCCGACCGGCCTATTCGCAAGGGAGTTCTCCCGTGCCAGCGGCAAAGTGCTCAGCCCATATGACGCCATGATCGGCACGGCCGACATCGCGCCCGAGAGCGCCCGCATCGCCGGGCCGGATCCTGTGCTCGACCGCAGCGTACCGGCGCTGACGTCGGCGTTCGTCGGCTATATCAGCGACGAACTGAATTTCCGCACCGATGTCAGCTATCGGCTGCTCAATGGCGAAATCAGCCACAATTGGGATTACGGGACCAGCGCCTCGCGGCAAGGCTATGCCGGGGTGATGGACGATCTGCAGCGAGCACGCTCGCTGAACCCCTCGCTCGGCGTCGTGATCGTCAACGGCTACACCGACCTGGTCACGCCTTACCTCGCCTCGCGCTACCTGGTGAACCAGATCCCCGTCGCTCGCCAATGCCAAGCCTATCCGTCTCGATGTCGTCGAGGGCGGGCACATGATGTATTTCAGATCCGATGGTCGGCGCGCCCTGAAAGAGGCCGCTTCGGAGCTTTACCCGGCGACGCAATAAGCGTTGCGACAATGCGGCTCGCCATGGAACCCTGCCCCAACACAAGCATGGGGCTGGCGTAGCGCTGTACCGACTTTCGCCCGTATAGCTTGGTGCCGAGGGAGCTGAATTCCCAGGTCCCTCGTGTCGCTCCTCGCAGCATCACTGCCGCTCCGGCAATTTTGGTCCCACGCGCCTTATGGCCGATATCGCCATTCTCGAAACACGCGAGCGGGTTCTTGCCGGCATCCTGCTGACCGGTGCGGCCTATCTCCTGTTTTCGACGCAGGATGCTTCGATCAAGCTGCTGGTCGTTGGCATGAGCGTCTGGCAGATCATGTTCTTCCGCAGCATCACCATTCTGGGCGCCTGCGCGGCGATCGGCGGGCGACAGCTGTTTGCCGACACGGTGCGCTCGCCGATCGTCCGGCCGATGCTGGTGCGCAGCGCCTTCACGCTTGCCGCCTGGCTCTGCTACTACAACGCCGCGCGCAGCCTGCAACTCGCCGAACTGACCACCGTCTATTATGCGGCGCCGATCATCGTCACCGTGCTTTCGGTGGTGATGCTCGGCGAAAAAGTGCCGATGCTGCGCTGGCTGGCGGTGCTGATCGGCTTTGCCGGCGTGTTCGTCGCTTGCGATCCGACCCATCTCGGCCTGTCCGTGCCGGTGCTGCTGGTGCTGGCGGCCGCCTTTTTGTGGGGCATCGCCATCGTGCTCTTGCGCAGGACCGCCCTTGCCGAGCGCTCGATGATCCAGCTCCTGCTCAACAATTTCTATTTTCTGCTGTTTTCGGGGGTGCCGGCGTTGCTTTGGTGGCGGACGCCGGACGGGGGCCAGTTGCTGCTGCTTGCCAGCGTCGGCGCGCTCGGCGGCCTGGCGCAATACCTCCTCTTCGAAGGCATGAAGCGCACACCGGCCTCGGTCCTCGCACCGCTGGAATACACCTCGCTGTTGTGGGCATTCGCGCTTGGGTTTGCGATCTGGGGTGACGTGCCGCGTCGCGAGGTGTTCCTGGGTGCTGCCCTGATCGTCGCCGCCGGACTGTTGATCGTCGGCACCGAGCATTTCCGCAAACGGCTATGATGTGGGTCACCATCATTGCTGACACTACGATGTCAGGACCAAGCGGCGTAGGCTGGCGGCATGACTGACATTGCAGCCGCCATCGACACCGCCGCGGAGCGCACGCTCGGCATCATCCTGGTGTCGTCCTCGGCGGCCGTTTTCGGCCTGACTGGCGTTCTGACAAAGTCGATCCATGCCGACCCATTGACCATCATCTGCTGGCGCGGCTTTGTCGGCGCGATCCTGATCAGTCTGTATGTGCTGTGGCGGCGTCACCGTTCCGGCACGCGCGAAACGCTGCGGCTTGGCTGGCGCGGCTGGCTGCTGGCGGTGGAAGGGGCGCTGGCCAGCATCGCCTTCATCTCGGCGTTCAAGTTCACCTTCGTTGCCAATGTCGCCGTCATCTACGCCACCGCGCCCTTCGTCACGGCACTGCTGGCCTGGGTTCTGACGCGCGAACCGTTCCGACTGCAGACGATGGTCGCCGCTGCCGTGTCGCTGTGCGGCGTGGCGATCATGGTCTGGTCCGGCTTCGGCACCGGCAATCTGTTCGGCGATGGACTGGCACTGCTGATGACCATCGGCAGCGGCCTCTACATGATCATGGTGCGCGCCTTCCGCGACACGCCGGTGGTGTGGGCCGGCGCGGTTTCGGCATTCCTCCTGTTTGTGCTCGGTTGGTTCGTCACCGATCCACTGGCAGTTTCGCCAAGGGATGCCGTTCTGCTCGTCACTTTCGGCGCGTCCTTCGCACTCTCCTCGATCCTGTGGACGGAGGGCGCGCGGCTCATCCCGCCGGCCGAATCCGGGCTGCTCGGCTCGGCGGAAGTGCCATTCGCGATCCTGTTTGCCTTCCTGTTCCTGGGCGAGATTGCACCGGCCGCCAGCATGATCGGTGGCGCCATCGTGTTGTGTGCGGTGTTTGCCCATGCGGGGCGGGACTGGCTGATGGCCCGCTCGCAACGCATGACGTCAAATATTTCTTAAAAAAGTGACACAGTCACGGAACCATCATCGGGGTCAGGCATTGTTGGTGCGACGGGCCATCCCCAAGTCCCCCCAAACCCCTCGGCCCGTCCTACTCCCAAGCCGACCGCAAGGTCGGCTTTTTCTTTGCCACTTGGCGACCGCAAGGTCGGCTTTTTGTTTGGGCATTCAGCCCGACAAGGCAAGGTTGCCGCTGAGCAGGGTTGCCAGATCGGCTGCCGAACCATCGGCACCGGCACGCAGCCGGATGGCGAACTCCGCCACTGGAACCGGCGGCAGGCCAAGCTCTCGCGGCGCCTCGACAATGCCGGAATGGGCAAAGCGGGCCGTCCGCAGCGTCAGCGCGACACCGGCGTTCACCGCCGTGCGCAGGCCGGCCAGACTGGCACTACCGGCAGCGATGCGGTAGCGGCGGCCGGCCGCGTCGAGCGCGGCCAATGCTGCTTCGCGAAAACCGCAATATGGATCGAGCAGCGCCAGCGGCAATTCCTCCTGCCGCGTGGCCAGCCCCTTTTGTGAGCAGAGCCATATCATCGGCTCGCGCAGCACACCGACCTCGTCCGACGCTGCCGCCTGGCGCATGAGGATTGCCAGATCGAGGCCGCCAGACTGCAGCGCCTGCGCCAGTTCGGCGGAGCGGCCGACCCGCAGTTCGATCCTGACGCGCGGATGACTGACGGCAAAGGCACGCAGCAGGTCCGGCAGGCCGCTGTCGGCAAAATCCTGTGTCGTGCCGATGGCGACGCGCCCGGCAGCGCGGGCGCCCTTCAGCGCCAGCCAGGCCTCGCGATGCGCGGCAAGGATGCGCCTGGCATGGCCGACGAGATCCTCACCCGCCGGCGTCAGGCCGCGCCCCCGCCCTTGCGGCGCCAACAGCGGCTCGCCGACGATTTCCTCCAGCCGCTGCATCTGGGCGGTCACCGCCGAGGGCGAACGGCCGACGCTTGCAGCCGCCTGAGCCAGCGAGCCACTGTCGACGAAAGCGAGGAAGGTCCTGAGCAGATCGGGATCGAGGGTTTCCATAATTCGATTGTATCGAATCTTTGATTGAAAACAATTCGATTTTTTTGACTCAATGATGATGACATGGTCCTTCCAACGGCAATCAGACGCCGCTCAAACCAAGGAGACGAGAAATGCCTATCATCACCGTCAGCGTCACTGGCAAGCCCGACGCGGCTCTTTCCGCTCGCATCGCCAAGGAGGCCACTGAAATCACCGCGACGCAGTTGCGCAAGGATCCGACGATCACCGCCGTTGCCGTGTCCTATATCGATCCGCAGCACTGGTTCGCCGGCGGCAAGTCACTAGCCGAGCATGGCACCAATACATTCTGGCTTGATATCAAGGTGGTCGACGGCACCAACACCAAGCTTGAGTTGGAAGCCTATCTGAAGGCGATCTTCTACGCCTTCAGCCGCCTGCTGGATGGCGTGCACGAGGAAAGCTACGCCTTCGTGCATGAAGTGCCGGCCGCTGCTTACGGCTATGGCGGCAAGACGCAGGAGTTCCGTTTCATCAGCGGACGGTTGAAGGCGGCGTGAGCAGCGCCGACTTCCCTTCCCCACGGGGAAGGCAAGAGGCGTACTCATCCGCATTGACCTTGCTCCCACATCGTCTAGGTTCTGGCCGAAGCGGCCGCAAAAGAGCCGAGATGCTAAAAAAATTGGGAGAGACGCGGCATGGTCCTGACACTGGCGCTGCTTGCGGGTCTTGTTCTGGCCTGGCTGCTGATCGGCGTGGTGGAAAAATTCCGCCTCGGCCTGCGCTTCACCCAGGCGCTGCTCTATGTGCCGTTTAAGCTCGCTTACCGGATCGCCGACAACCGTATCAGGATCGCTCGCAAGGCGCAGGCCCCGGTCATCTACGTCATCTCGCATCAATCGCGCTTCGAACCGGCTCTGATGCTGTCGCTGCTGCCAGACGATACGCTGCATATTCTCGATGAGGTCTCGGCGCGCGCGCCTTGGCTCGAACCGTGGCGCGAGCTTGGCCGCACCATCGCCTTCAATGCCGAACATGTCTTCGTCAGCCGCCGGCTGGTGCGCGTACTCAAAGGCAAGGGCCGGCTCGCCGTCTATCTGCCGGATGCGGTCGAGCCTGACGTCAAGACGTTTCGGCTGTTTCGTGCTGTCACCCGCATTGCCATGCAGGCCGACGCTCGTATCGTGCCGATCTTCGTCGGCGGCGCACGCAGCCTGTCGGTGTCGTTGACGCCAGCGGACAAGGCACCGCGGCATTGGTTTCCACAGTTGTCGATCAGCGTGCTGGAGCCGATGACCATCGCCGAACTGGTGGCGCGCAACCCCGACCAGGCCTCGAACACCAATTCGCTGTTCGACCGTGTCGCCGAAGCCCGGCTTTTCGGCACCGACCTCGATCGTGGCCTGTTCCTGACCATGCGCGATGCCGCTGACCGCGTCGGCGCTTCGCACCCGATCATCGAGGACGTCATCTCGGGCGCGCTGAGCTACCGCAAGATGTTCATCGGCGCCCGCGTCCTGGGCAGGCGCTTCGAAGCGATGACGGCGCCGGGTGAAGCGGTCGGTGTGATGCTGCCCAACGCCAATGGCGTCGTGCTGTCGCTCACCGGCCTTCTGTCGGCCGGCCGGGTGGCGGCGATGATCAACTACACGGCCGGGCCGGCGAGCGTGACTGCCGCGGTGCGCACGGCGGTGATAAGGACCGTGATTTCCTCCCGCGCGTTCGTCGAGAAGGCCGATCTCGCCGATATCGTCGCGGCGGTCGAAAAGGGCGGTGCAAAGTTGCTTTGGCTGGAGGATGTGCGGGAGAGCGTCACCGCGCTGGACAAGCTTGCCGCCGCCTTGCTGTGGCGCTGGCCGCTGCAACGGCAGGATGCGGCCAAGCCGGCGGTGATTCTGTTCACCTCAGGCTCGGAAGGCACGCCGAAAGCAGTCGTGCTGTCGCACAAGAACCTGCTTGCCAACGCCATGCAGGCCGAGGCGCGCATCACCATCTCGCCCGCCGACATCCTGCTCAACGTGCTGCCTGTGTTCCACTCCTTCGGCCTGACGGGCGGTACGATCCTGCCGCTGGTCACCGGGGTAAAACTGTTCCTCTACCCCTCACCGCTGCACTACAAGATCATCCCCGAGGTGGCGCGCAAGGTGAAACCGACCATCATGTTCGGCACCGACACGTTCCTCGCCAACTATGCGCGCACCGCCAAGGACGGCGATTTTTCCAGCCTGCGCTTCGTCGTCGCCGGTGCCGAGGCAGTGAAGCCGGAAACCCGCCGCGTCTATCGCGAGCGCTTCCAGGCCGAGATCATCGAAGGTTTCGGGCTGACCGAGGCGGCACCGGTGGTTGCCGTCAACACCGCCATCCATGGCCGCGACGGCACTGTCGGGCGGCTGCTGCCGGCCATGCGCATGAAGCTCGAGCCGGTCGAAGGCATCAGCGATGCCGGCCAATTGTGGCTAGACGGACCGAACCTGATGATGGGCTACATGACATCGGACCGTCCGGGTGAGCTGCAGCCGCTGACCGGCTGGCACGACACCGGCGACATCGTTGCGGTCGACCGCGAAGGCTTCATCACCATCCGCGGCCGCGCCAAGCGCTTCGCCAAGATCGCCGGCGAGATGGTGTCGCTGGGTGCGGTCGAGATGCTGGTGCAGTCGCTGTGGCCGGAAGAGCGCCATGCGGCAGTAGCGGTGCCGGACAAGAGGCGCGGCGAGCGCATCGTGCTGGTCACCACCGCCGACGACGCCAACCCGGACGAGTTGCGCAAATTCGGCAAACAGGCGGGCGCCGCCGAACTGATGGTGCCGAACGACATCGTCAAGGTGGAGGAAATTCCAGTGCTGGGATCCGGCAAGACGGACTATGTGTCGACGAGGAAACTGGCGATCGACAGGCTGGGGCTCGGCGTCGCCGCCTGAGTCAAATCAAGCACTCCGGCGAATTTTCTAACCTATATCGGAAGGCGGCACCTTCTCGCCCTCGAGCTTGGCGCGCTTGGAATAGGCGCGCACGCTGAACGGCAGGAAGATCAGGTAGCCGGCGACCGACGCGGTCAGCGTGTACCAGGGATAGGTCATCAGCAAGAGCACATAGAGCACGACACCAAGGATGATCGGCAACACCCTGTCACCCGGGATTCTCAGGCTCTTGCCGGAATAGACCGGCAGCCGGCTGACCAGCAGGAAGGCGACCAGGATGGTGAAGCCGGTGGCGACGAAGGCCGCCGGACGACTGGGCTCCAGCCCGGTGCGCAGGAAATAGAGATAGAGCGGCAGCATCACCAGCACCGCACCCGCCGGCGCCGGCACGCCGACGAAATATTCGGACTGCCATATGGGGCGATCGCCCTTCTCGTCGTCGAGCACGTTGAAACGGGCGAGGCGCAGCCCACAGGCGATGGCGAACAGGAGTGCTGCAATCCAGCCCGGCGAGCCGGCGCGGTCGAGCAGGAAGGCATAGAGCACCAGAGCCGGGGCCACACCGAAATTGACGATGTCGGCCAGAGAATCCATCTGGGCGCCAAATTTCGAGGTCGCCTTCAGCATCCGCGCCAGGCGGCCGTCAATGCCGTCGAGGAAGGCAGCAAGCAGCACCATCACCACCGCCGGCTCGAAGCGGCCTTCGAAGCCGAAGCGGATGCCGGACAGGCCGGCGCAGATGGCAAGCACGGTGACCAGATTGGGCAGCACCATGCGCATCGGGATCTCGCGGATGCGCGGACCGCCGCTGGCATGGGCCTCGAACTTTTTGTATTGCGTGCCCACCGTCAGGAAATCCGCACGAGGGGGGTGCCGGCGACACCGCCGAATTCGGCCAGCACGGTTTCGCCGCCGACGGCCGTCTGGCCAACGGCAACACGCGGCGTGGCAGCCAGGGGCAGAAAAACGTCGACGCGCGAGCCGAAGCGGATCAGGCCAAAACGCTCGCCAGTGCCTATCGAGCCGCCGGCCTCGGCCCAGCAGACAATGCGCCGCGCCACCAGGCCGGCGATCTGGACGGCGGCGATCGTGCCGTTGGGGCTCTCGATGACCAGGCCGTTGCGCTCGTTCTCAGTGCTTGCCTTGTCGAGTTCGGCATTGAGGAATTTTCCGGGCCGATGCTCGATTTTCGCAATACGGCCGCGCACCGGGGCGCGGTTCACGTGGCAGGAGAAGACGTTCATGAACACCGAGATGCGGGTCATTTCGACATTGCCGAGGCCGAGTTCACGCGGCGGCACAGCCGGCCCGACCGCCGAAATGATACCGTCGGCGGGGCTGACCACGAGGCGGTCGTCGACCGGCGTGACGCGCTCGGGATCCCGGAAGAAATAGACGCACCAAGCCGTCAGGATAAGGCCGATCCAGAACAGGATCGAAGAGAAATAGCCGAGGAAAAGGGTTGCCGCGCCAAAGGCCGCGATAAAGGGATAGCCTTCGCGATGGATCGGTACGAACGCGTTCTTGACCGTATCGACAAGGCTCATCGGGCTGGGGCGGGCTCCGTTTCAATTGCGGCCTCAATAGCCGAAAGCCCCCCTCGCCGCAACGCAACAATCGGCAAGGCCACATTGGCCGCAACCGGCAGCAGCGGTGATGCGCTAGCCTGTAGGCGTCGTTGCCGGCGGAATTCAGTGTCTCGCCGACCCACAACGCGCACGATGGCCGCCATGGGTGCTGTTCTGGCCACGCTGTCGGTGTCGGAACCGGGCCCCCTCGCACGTCCTTGGTGAGACAGCGTCCTCAACAGCCCTTCCGGCATGGCAACGCACAACCAGGAGTTCCACACATGCAGAAACCATTAGTCACCCCAGCGCGTCTCGTCACGGAAGGCCTTGCCTTCGGGGAATCGCCACGCTGGCATGACGATCGGCTCTGGCTCTGCAACTGGGGCACCGGCGAGATTGTCGCCATCGACGCCGGCGGCAACAAGGAGGTCGTGCTCACCGTGCCAGCCGTCCTGCCCTACTCCATCGACTGGCTGCCGGATGGTCGGCTGCTCGTCGTGTCAGGTCGCGAAGGCTTGCTGTTGAGGCAGGAAGCCGATGGAAGTCTCGTCATACACGCCGATCTGCATGACCTGTCGAAAAGCCCGTGGAACGAGATCGTCGTCGACGGGCGCGGCAACATCTATGTCAATGGCGGTGGCCCGGCGCCGGCGCCGGGCGAGCATTTCGGCCCCGGCACCATCGTGCTGATTGGCCCCGACGGCGCGGTTCGACAGGTGGCCGAGGATATCGCCTTTGCCAACGGCATGGCGGTGACCCCGGACAGCCAGACGCTAATCGTCGCAGAATCCCACGCCAACCGGCTGACCGCCTTCGACATCGCCGCCGACGGCAGCCTCGCCAACCGACGGATCTGGGCCGATCTCGACGGCTATCCCGACGGCATTTGCCTCGATGCCGAAGGGGCGGTCTGGTATGCGGATGTACCCAACAAGCACTGCGTGCGGGTGCGCGAAGGCGGTGAGGTGTTGCAGACGGTCACCGTCGATCGCGGCTGCTTTGCCTGCATGCTGGGCGGTGCAGACAGGCAAACACTGTTCATTCTCGCCGCCGAATGGCGCGGCTTCGAACACATGATCAGCGACGCCCGCACAGGCCAGGTGCTCAGCGTCGAAGCGCCGGCACCTGGCATCGGCTGGCCGTAAGAAGCCCTACTACAGCCCGGAGACCCGCTGATAGTTGGCGATGTCGGCCCGCACACCGAGCCGGGCGATCGTCTCCTGCGGGTTGAAGGCGATGCGCTCGTGCGCCGCCTTGACGATCGGCACGACGTTGTCCAGGGCCGCCTGGCTTTCCCATTCGACGATGGTCACAAGGTTGAATTCGCCCGGCCCCGAGAATTGCTCGAGCAGGAAGTCCTGCACGAAGCCTTGTTGCAGGCGCAGCAATTCATGCGTTGTCCGGACCTTGGCGAGTATCTCCTCGCGCGCGGCGGCCGGGACGACGAACTTGTCCACCCTGAACACGCTGCCGCCGTCAACATTCTGATTTGTCTTGCTCATTTCGATTGTTCCGTTCTTGATTCACGCTGGTTGGCGGGCTCCAAGAACGGCCTACAATCTCAACTTAAGTTGAGGTCAAGTGGAAATTTCGATTGATTTGTAGAAGGGCTCGGACGGCGACGCTGCCGATCTGCCCCTCGTGGGGGAGATGTCCGGCAGGACAGAGGGGGCGTGAAGGGTCGCCAACTTTCGGATGTCTTCAGCCAACTTTTGGATGTCTTCAAAAGAATAGCGGCGCCTGCACGAAAAGAACCGGAGATGACAGCGGGACAGCGCCCCCCTCTGCCCTGCCGGGCATCTCCGCCACGAGGGGGGAGATTGGCAGCGTCGCCTATGACACCTCCGACGTCCGCCGGCGAACGATGACGCCAAGCTCGTCGCCCTCGCGGGCGATGCGCAGCCGTTCCTCGGCTTCTGTCGCTTCGCGCTGGCGGTCCCACATCGAGGCATAGAGGCCATGCTTACGCATCAGTTCGGCGTGGGTGCCGCGCTCGGCGATCTGGCCATCCTGCAGCACGATGATCTCATCGGCCGTGATCACCGTCGACAGACGGTGGGCGATGACGATGGTGGTGCGGCCGCGGCTGACCAGATCGAGGGCGGCCTGGATCTCCTGTTCGGTGTGGCTGTCGAGCGCCGAGGTCGCTTCGTCGAGCATCAGGATCGGCGGCGCCTTCAAAATGGTGCGGGCGATCGCCACACGCTGCTTCTCGCCGCCCGAAAGCTTCAGCCCGCGTTCGCCGACCATCGACTTGTAGCCATCGGGCAATCGCTCGATGAACGGGCCGATCTGGGCGAGTTCGGCTGCCTTGCGCATATCCTCCTCGCTGGCACCGATGCGGCCGTAACGGATGTTGTAGGCGATGGTGTCGTTGAACAGCACAGTGTCCTGCGGCACCATGCCGATCGCGCCGCGCAGGCTCTCCTGCGTCACGTCCCTGATGTCCTGGCCGTCGATCAGCACCTGGCCGCCCTGCACGTCGTAGAAGCGGAACAGAAGCCGCGAGATGGTCGACTTGCCGGCGCCCGAGGGTCCAACAATGGCCACGGTCTTGCCGGCCGGCACCTCGAAGCTGACGCCCTTCAGGATCTTGCGGTTCGGGTCATAGGAAAAATGCACGTCGCGGAACTCGACCTTGCCGGCGCTGACCGCGAGCGGCCTGGCATCCGGTTTGTCGACGATCTCCTGCGGCACATCCAAAAGGTCGAACATCTGCTCGATATCGGTCAGCCCCTGGCGGATTTCGCGGTAGATGAAGCCGATGAAATTGAGCGGCACCGACAGCTGCATCAGCATGGCATTGATGAAGACGAAGTCACCGACCGTCTGCGTGCCGGCCTGCACTTCGAGCGCCGACATGCACATCACAATGACGGTGCCGAGGCCGAAGATGATGCCTTGGCCGAAGTTCAGCCAGCCGAGCGAGGTCCAGATGCGCGTCGCGGCGACCTCGTAGCGTGCCATCGAACGATCGAAGCGCTCGGCCTCCATGCCTTCGTTGTTGAAATACTTGACCGTCTCGTAATTAAGCAGCGAGTCGATCGCCTTGGTGTTGGCGTCGGTATCGCTGTCGTTCATGTCGCGGCGGATCGAGATGCGCCAGTCGCTGGCGCGGACCGTGAACCAGACATAGACCCAGACGGTGACCGCGACGACGGCCACATATTTCCAGCCATAGGTGTAGGCGAAGATGCCGGTGGTCAGCGCGAATTCGAGGATGGTCGGCGCCGTGTTG
>NZ_RZQG01000279.1:0-6651 GCF_003998635.1 Mesorhizobium sp. M7D.F.Ca.US.004.03.1.1 | reverse complement strand
TTGGCCATGGCGATCTTGCCCTCGCGGCGGACAGCCCACAGCCGCCGCCAGCGTACGGCAAACCAGATTTCTTCTCTCGGCAGCTGCGTCGCCATGGTCACTTAGCCCACCGAGCCTTCCAGCGAGATACCGATCAGCTTCTGCGCTTCGACCGCGAACTCCATTGGCAGTTGCTGGATGACGTCCTTGACGAAGCCGTTGACGATCAGTGCGATAGCTTCCTCTTCAGGGATACCGCGCTGCATGACGTAGAATTTCTGGTCCTCGGAAATCTTCGACGTCGTCGCTTCGTGCTCGAACTGCGCCGTCGAGTTCTTGGCTTCCATGTAGGGCACCGTGTGCGCGCCGCACTGGTCGCCGATCAGCAGCGAGTCGCAGTTGGTGAAGTTGCGGGCGTTGGTCGCCTTGCGGTGCGCCGAGACCTGGCCGCGATAGGTGTTCTGCGAGAAGCCGGCGGCGATGCCCTTGGAGATGATGCGGCTCGACGTGTTCTTGCCGAGATGGATCATCTTGGTGCCGCTGTCGACCTGCTGATAGCCGTTCGACACGGCGATCGAATAGAACTCGCCCGAGGAATCGTCGCCGCGCAGGATGCAGCTCGGGTATTTCCAGGTGATGGCCGAGCCGGTCTCGACTTGCGTCCACGAAATCTTCGAGCGGTCGCCGCGGCAGTCGCCGCGCTTGGTGACGAAATTGTAGATGCCGCCCTTGCCCTCGGCGTCGCCGGGGTACCAGTTCTGCACCGTTGAGTATTTGATCTCGGCGTCGTCGAGCGCCACCAGTTCGACGACCGCGGCGTGAAGCTGGTTCTCGTCGCGTTGCGGCGCCGTGCAGCCCTCGAGATAGGAGACGTAAGCCCCCTCCTCGGCGATGATCAGCGTGCGTTCGAACTGGCCGGTGTTCTTCTCGTTCATGCGGAAATAGGTCGACAGTTCCATCGGGCAGCGCACGCCCTTGGGCACGAAGACGAAGGAGCCGTCGGTGAACACCGCCGAATTCAGCGTCGCGTAGTAATTGTCGGAGGTCGGCACGACCGAACCGAGATACTTCTTCACCAGCTCCGGATGCTCACGGATGGCTTCCGAGATCGAGCAGAAGATGACGCCGGCCTGCGCCAGCTCCTTCTTGAAGGTGGTGACGACCGAGACGGAATCGAACACGGCGTCGACGGCGACGCGGCCCGACTTGTAGACATTGTCGCTGACTTCCTCGAGTTCGGAGGCGTCGGTCTTCTGTACGCCGGCGAGGATTTCCTGCTCCCGCAGCGGAATACCCAGCTTCTCATAGACCTTCAGCAGTTCGGGATCGACATCGCTGAGCGACGTCGGGCCGGGCGTGCTCTTCGGCGCTGCGTAGAAGTAGATGTCCTGGAAATCGATCTTCGGATAGTGGACGCGCGCCCAGGTCGGCTCGTCCAGCGTCAGCCAGCGGCGATACGCTTCCAGGCGCCATTCCAGCATCCAGGACGGTTCGTCCTTCTTGGCCGAAATGAAACGGATGATGTCTTCGCTCAGCCCCTTGGGGGCCTTATCAACAGCGATTTCGGTCTGGAATCCGTATTTGTATTGGTCGACGTCGATCTTTCGGACCCGATCGATCGTGTCCTGCACAGCAGGCATATGCGTTCTCCATCCACGCCGGGGTCAAGGCCCGACAGTTTTCAAACTATGGCACCGCCAAAATGAACGCCGAAGAAGCGCTCGCGGCAGCGTAAGTTCCATATAGTGCGCCCCGACCGGAAATTCACCCGGCCAACACGAAACGCACGGCTCTACCAGGCCGAAAGGCCCAAATTCGTCCAACCGCTTACGCGGCTTTTTCTCTACTCGCCCTACGCGCGGCGATTCCAGTCAGCGCAACGCGAAATAACTCGATGTCTTCCGCGCCGGTCGCCGGTCCGATCGACACGCGCAAGGCACCAAGACTGTCGCCGTAGCCCATGGCTTTCAGAACATGGCTCGGCCCGACCTTGCCCGACGAGCATGCGGAGCCGGCCGACAACGCCACGCCGGCCAGATCGAAGGCGATCTGCGCGGTTTCAGCTTTGACGCCCGCAATAGCGAAGAATGTCGTGTTGGCAAGCCTTGGCGAACCGGTTCCAAAGATTTCCGCGTCCGGCACCAGCAATTTCATGATGGCCTCGATCTCGTCGCGGCGCTGGCGCCCCGCATCGATGGCCGGCAATCCGGTCAGGGCCTCGCGTGCCGCGGCGCCAAAACCGGCAATGGCGGCGAGATTTTCAGTGCCGCCGCGATGGCCCTTCTCCTGGCCACCGCCGTTGATCAGCGGCTTCGGCATCATCAGGTCGGAAGCGGTGACGATGGCGCCGACGCCCTTGGGGCCGCTGATCTTGTGCGAGGACAGAATCAGATAATCGGCGTAATCCGCTGACATGTCGATCGATACGCGGCCCGCGGCCTGGACCGCGTCGACGACGAGGATGCCGCCCGCAGCCTTGACGATCTCAGCGATGCGATCGATCGGCTGGATGACACCGGTCTCGTTGTTGGCGGCATGGATGGCGACCAGCGGCAGGCCATCGGCCTTGTCATGGCGGCCGAGCGCCGCGACCAGGGCGCCGAGATCGGCGATGCCATTGGCATCAACGCCGATCCGCGTAACCTGTGCTGCCGGAAAGCGCCCACCATTCAACAGGCAGGGATGGTCGGCCTCGGACACGTAAAGCCGGCTCATGCGCACAGTACCACGCCCCATCTGCCAGTCTGATGTCAGCAGCGTCGAGGCGGCTTCCGTCGCGCCGGAGGTGAAAACGACATGCTCCGGCTTGGCGTTGACCAGTGCCGCAACGTCACGCCTGGCGGTCTCGATCAGGCGGCGTGCGGCGCGCCCTTCGGCGTGGACCGATGACGGGTTGGCGGCGACATCAAGCGCTGCGACCATAGCCTCGCGGGCCGCGGCAAGCAGCGGCGCACTGGCATTATAGTCGAGATAGGCGCGTATTGCGGCCATTTTCGTCCAGTTGGTCCCGTCAGAAGCCATTCCGCCGACGTATCGCGTTATTTCCTTGAAATTCCAAGGCGAGCCGTCCTATTTACGCGGCTTGCGGCGCGGGTGGCCGGGCTCGATGTCTTGCCACTCAGTTTTGAACAATTCTAAACTAGCTTCTAAGAAGACGCTCGCCCTGCGTCAAGGCCAGAGGAAGACACGTTCCGGGCGCCGCGCATTCGTATACCCAAGTGGAGTATTTCATGCCTGAGGTCATTTTCACCGGTCCTGCCGGCCGTCTGGAGGGACGTTACCAGCCTTCCAAGGAAAAGAGCGCGCCGATTGCCATCGTCCTGCACCCGCACCCCCAGTTCGGCGGCACGATGAACAACAAGATCGTCTACGACCTCTTCTATATGTTCCAGAAGCGGGATTTCACCACGCTTCGCTTCAATTTCCGCGGCATCGGCCGCAGCCAGGGCGAGTTCGATCACGGCACTGGCGAGTTGTCGGATGCCGCCGCAGCCCTCGACTGGGTGCAGTCGCTGCATCCGGATTCCAAGAGCTGCTGGGTTGCCGGTTACTCCTTCGGCTCCTGGATCGGCATGCAGCTTCTGATGCGCCGTCCCGAGATCGAAGGCTTCATCTCGATCGCGCCGCAGCCCAACACCTATGATTTCTCGTTCCTGGCGCCCTGCCCGTCATCGGGCCTGATTATCCATGGCGATGCCGACAAGGTCGCGCCACCAAAGGATGTGCAGGGCCTGGTCGACAAACTGCACACGCAAAAGGGCATCACCATCACGCAGAAGACCTTGCCTGGCGCCAACCATTTCTTCTCCAACGACGCCGACCTGCTGCTCGAGGAATGTGCCGACTATCTCGACCGCCGGCTGGCCGGCGAATTGTCGGATCCGCGGCCGAAGCGGCTGAGATAAGCAAAGAAAGCTGGGACAGCGATGTACGAACCTCCTCAGTTCAGGGAAACGCGGCCGGAAATCCTACACGGGTTGATCCGGACGCATCCATTGGGCCTGTTGGTTTCCAACGGGCCCGAGGGGCCGGTCGCCAACGCCATCCCGTTCCTGCTCGACGCCGAAATTGGGCCGAACGGCAGGCTGCGCGCCCATCTGGCGCGGGCCAATCCGCAATGGCGCCTGCTGGCCGACAATCCGGCTTCACCCGTGCTGATCGTCTTCCAGGGCAGCGATGCCTATGTGACGCCATCCTGGTACGAGACCAAGCGCGAAACCGGCAAGGTGGTGCCGACCTGGAATTATGCCATCGTGCAGGTTCGCGGCACCGTCAAGGTGATGGATGACCAGGACTGGCTGGCGCAGCAGATCGCCGATCTGACCGTATCCCAGGAAGGCGCTCGCGAGGCACCCTGGGCGGTGACCGATGCGCCGGCGCCGTTCATCCAGTCGCAGATCAAGGGCATTATCGGGCTGGAAATCGAGATCAGCGAAATCCACGGCAAGTGGAAGGTCAGCCAGAACCGGCCGGTCGCCGATCGCGTCGGCGTTGCACAAGGGCTCGAAAGCGAGCAGCATTCGTCGCCCGACATGGCCGGCCTGGTGAGGTCCTATGGCGGTCTGGACGGCAATTAGTGTCAAGATCTGACGCGTGGTACCCGGTGTGACGCTCCTCCATCGATCTCCGTAGATCGGCATCGACGCGTCGAGGTTTTGCCGGCGAGCGAACCCAACGAAATTCTGGGGAGGGTGGTGAGCCGCCGTTGCCGGAGGTACACTTCGCCGCCAATTCCGAACCGTGGACTCGAAGCAGGCGATGATTGATGACGCTGCACTCGTGCGCCTGATGAAGGCGATCGCATCGGCTGACGGCACGGTGGTGTTTGGCTTGCTGAACGCCTTTCCTGCCCTCGCCAAGGCGACCCTGAAAGAGGGCGCGATGGGCGCGGCGACAGATCTCTTTCTGACCGAGATCAAGCACTACGTTTATGCTGGCGACACTGCGCTTCACGTCGCGGCGGCGGCCCATTGGCCTGAGGTCGCGCGCGCGCTAATCGGCCTTGGCGCAGACGTCACGGCGGGAAACCGACGGAGTGCGACGCCGCTTCACTACGCGGCCGATGGAATTCCGGGGTCGCCCAAGTGGAATCCGGTCCGCCAATCCGCGACCGTCGCCTTGCTGATCGCGTCAGGGGCCGATCCGAACGCCGTCGATCAAAACGGCGTCACGCCTTTGCATCGCGCCGTTAGAACGCGCTGCGGGGCAGCGGCGAGCACACTCCTTGACGGCGGCGCCGACGCTCTGCTCAAGAACGGGAATGGTTCGACGCCAATGTTTCTTGCGACGCGGCCGACCGGCCGCGGCGGCAGCGGCTCGCCAGAGGCAAAGGCGCAGCAGGCGGAGATCATGCGACTGCTTGAGCGCTATGGCGCGACGCCATAGACGCAACGCCTTGTCTCAGACTGATCCTAGACTGTCAGCAATGGGGCCGTAGCGCCCTGCCAGAAACCCGCTATCACGAGCCGGCGAAATTGCTGTTTCGACGGGTACCAGGCGCCTGATTTTAACCACTAGGTCCCGGCAGCGGGGTCTGCCCGTTTCACGTCGCCGAGCCATGTCAGCCAAAACGTCTTCTTGCGGACCGGCAACCCCGACGGCATCGGCCGAAAGATGAAGCCGAGCCGGGCGAAGACCAGCCCACAAGCAAGCGCGAAAGCGCAGCCAAGGCCGAAGCCGGCGACGGTGTCGCTGGGATAGTGCGCGCCAACGAAGATCCGTGTCGAGGCAATGCAGGCGGTGATCGCCAGGGCGACGTACCAGCGCCTTGGGAACAACAGCAGGGCAATCCCGAACACGGCGCCCATGGTCGTTGCATGGCCGGACGGGAAGCCGGCGAAGCGCGCATCGAAAGCGAATGGATGCAGCGACAACACCCCGAATTGATTGAAATACATCGGCCGAGCCCGGCCGATCGCGTATTTCAGCACATTGACGGTCAGGCCGGACAGGCCGACGGCGCCCAGCACCAGGAAAGCCAGGCAGGTCCAGTTGTAGGCGAGCATCAGCGAACGCCTTGAAAGGCTTCGCCAGTCCGTCAGGTTCGCGGCGACGAGCAAAAGCGCCGACGGAATGAGATACCAGCCACCCAGGCCGAACTGCGTGAAAAAATCGGCCAGGCGGACGAACCCCGGCGACCATTGGTCGCGAAGCATTCCCGCAGGGGTGTCGAGGCGAACAAATGCTGCTGCCGTCAGCAAAACCCACACCAGCACCCAGACCGACCACAAAATGTTCGGGTATCTGGCCGGGCGAGCGGCAAAGCGCTTTCTTGCGATCTGCATCGTATCGCGAAAATTGTCGACCGATCGGCGCCCCACTCCAAGGAGCATAGCGGAAACGGAAGGGCGCGATTTCACCAGCATTTGAAATTCGACCCTGTCATTGACGAGCCGTCATTGGGCCACACGATAAAGGCCAAGCGACAGTTTGTCTCCCGACGAATAGTTGAGGCCGTCAACTTCGGCAACGCGGATCGCCGACTTGCCTTGCGCCGCCAGCAGTCCATTCAGTTTTTGCTCATCCCCGACCTGTGTCAGCGCCAGCGCGCAGGCCGGATCGCTAAGCAGATGTTTGGCGACGCCATCGACATCGGTCAGCACGGTCTTGGTGCCCACCAGGAACACCAGGCTCGGCTCGTGATATTCCGCCGAGGCGAGCACCGTGGTGTCG
>NZ_RZQG01000278.1:0-6660 GCF_003998635.1 Mesorhizobium sp. M7D.F.Ca.US.004.03.1.1 | reverse complement strand
ATGCAGCAGCGCCTGTCCGGCTGCCGTCGGCACCACGCCACGGCGGCGGCGCACCGCTGCTGGAGCGCCGAGCCGGTCCTCCATGCCCTTGATGCGGGCGCTGGCCGAGGCCAGGGCCAGCCCGGCAAGCTCGGCGCCATGGGTAATGCTGCCGCGTTCGGCCACCAGCAGGAACAGCCTGAGATCGACCAGATCGAAGCGCATTCTTTTGCTCCTGTGAAGATTCGGCGCCCCGGGGGAGGCGGTCGCCCTCCAGCCTTCGTCCTAGCCGAAGGCTGGCAGCGCAACTTCCACATTGTGATCGGCCGGGATGTTCGTCAAACAGTTTCGAAGGAGAAGTGTGATGAACGAACGAACATCAGGCCGGCTCGGCATTCTTGAAAGCACGGCGATTGCGTTGGCTGTTGCCGTGGCTGGCTTTGCCATGGCGCGCGCGGAGCCAGGCCTGCGGGGATGCGCGGCGACGGTCGCATCCACCAGCCGCGATGCCGCGCCGGCAAAGCCGACGCCAGAGGCCGACGCGACGGACATGCTGCTGCATGACTGATCCGGCCCTGAAGATACGATCATGCTGAGCGCCGGCGTCCTCGCCTGGATCGGCGCCGTCTTCCTCGCCGCCGGCTTCGTCAAGGGCGTGGTCGGCATGGGGTTGCCAACCGTGGCGATGGGCCTGCTGGCGGTGACGATGCCGCCGGCGCAGGCCGCTGCTTTGCTGTTGATCCCGTCGCTGGTCACCAATCTCTGGCAATTGCTGACCGGGCCATCCTTTGGCGGCCTGTGCAAGCGGCTGTGGACGATGATGGCCGGCGTGATGCTCGGCACCGTAGTCGGCGCCGGCCTGCTGACGGGCACGCATACGGGCGCGGCCTCGGCGGGGCTGGGAGTGGCGCTGGTGCTCTATGCAATCCTCGGCCTTGCCAAGGCCGGCTTCACCACGCCGGCGCGCCACGAGGCCTTGATGTCACCGCTGGTCGGCGTGGCGACCGGGCTGGTCACCGGCGCCACCGGCGTCTTCGTCATCCCGGCGGTGCCCTATCTGCAATCGCTGCGGCTCGAGAAAGAAGACCTGATCCAGGCGCTCGGCCTGTCCTTCACCGTGTCGGCGGCAGCGCTCGCCATCGGGCTGTTCAGGACCGGCGCCCTGGCATCGCCGAGCGCGCAACTGGCGGGGTCGATCCTGGCGTTGGCGCCGGCGCTGGCCGGGATGTTCGCCGGCCAGGCGCTGCGCCGGACAATGAGCGTCGAGACCTTCCGCACGGTGTTCTTCGCCGGGCTGCTGGCGCTGGGGGTGTATCTCGTGGGGGAGGTGGTGCTGTAGCCGTGCTTCGCAGCAGACCCTACCGCACCACCAGCACCGGGACCTCCGTGTAGGACAGCACTTCCGCCGTCTGGCTGCCCAGAAGCAGCTTGCCCAGTCCGCGGCGCCCATGCGAGGCCATCACGATCAGGTCGCAGCCCAGGGCCTGCGACAGCTCCAGGATGGCTTCGGCTGGCCGCTTGTCCTCGACATGCACGACCTCCGCGGAGACGCCGGCGGCGTCCGCCGACGCCTTGCTCTTGTCGAGAACCTCCTTGGCGTATTTGCGTGCTTCTTCCTGATAGGCGGCCAGTTCATCGCCAGCGGCATAGCCGGCCATGGCGCCTCCCCAGGCGAAGATCGGGAATTGTTCGGAGACGGTAACGAAGGTGATGGAGGCGCCGAGGCCCTTGGCCAGCGTCAGGCCGTGGGCAACGCCCTTGTCGGCCAGTTCCGATCCGTCCGTGGCAATAAGCAAATGTTTGTACATGATGACATGACCTGTTGTGCAAGGGCAAATGCCCTTGAGGGCGGGGAGCCTTGTGGAGGCTGACCTTGATATAGTTGCGGCATCGGGCTGATCACAGGGCCAGCCTGATGCGGATCAGGGCCAGGCGACCACGCAGTTTTGTACCAAGCGGATTCCCCTTTGCCGCATCGTCGCTTAAGGTGCCGGCGACATTGAAAGGCATCCCATGAGCAGCGCGTATCCCCAAATCCATCTGGTCCGGCATGGCGAGACGGCGTGGAGCCTTTCGGGGCAGCATACCGGCCGCACCGACATGCCGTTGACGCCGGCCGGCGAGGCCGCCGCGCGGGGTGTCGCCGAGCGGCTCAAGGGCCTGTCGTTTTCGGCGGTGTGGTCGAGCCCGTCGCAGCGCGCCTACAACACCAGCGTGCTGGCCGGCTTCGGCGCGCAGAGCGTCAAGAAGGACGATCTGCAGGAGTGGGACTACGGCGCCTATGAGGGGCTGACGACGAAACAGATCCTGGCCGAGCGGCCCGGCTGGAATGTGTTTCGCGATGGCTGTCCGAAGGGCGAGATGGCGGCCGATGTCGGCGCGCGCGCTGACAGGATTATCGGACAGCTTCGTGACGCTGGCGGCTCGATCCTGGTGTTTTCCAGCGCACATTTCCTGCGCGTGCTGGCGGCGCGCTGGATCGGCCTGCCGCCCGAGGGCGGCGCGCTGTTCGTGCTCGATACGGCCAGCATCAGCGTGCTTGGCTACGAGCATGATTTGAGCGAGCCGGTGGTTCGCAAATGGAACCAGAAATAGAACGGCTGAAAGCAGATCACGACCATGCATGACATTCAGCCGAGGCTGCTGCTTTCCGTGCAACGCGCGCTTCTGGGTGCCGTTTCGCCCAACCTTCGGGCGGTTATCTGCGGCTGGGCAGGCGTGGAGATCAAGCTCCGCTTTGTGTTTGACGGCGAGATCGCCGAAGAGAACCTTGACGATGTCCGCATCGTCGGAGCCGAAGTGGCCGCCGACTTTCCGGCACCATGGACCACCAGCGAAGATGTTGCTCGACTGGACTATCCCCACGACATACGCCCGGGCGCACTCGACCTTTGGGCATACCTGCGCAAGGAAAGCGTTGCGGCGACAGGAAATCCGTACTGAACCACCAGCTAGCGCCGATGGCCAGGTGCCTGCCGCCGATAGCCGGACGGCAACGCTTTATTTGTCGAACTTCCTGATCGCTTCGGCGGTTACCGGCGTGAAAAAATTGACCAGATTGCCATCCGGGTCGCGAAACAGCAGCGAGCGGTTGCCCCAGGGCATGGTGGTCGGCTTCTGCACCGTAACATCCCTGAGGAGGTCCGAGAGCCTGGCGAATTCCGCATCGACGTCGCCGACGCGGAATTCGAGGATGGCCGTGTGGTTGTCGGCAGGGCGGGCGATGTCGCCGCCGAACAGCATCAAGGTGCGCGTGCTGCCGATCGCCAGCGTGCAGGCCGGCGTCGCCAGTTCCGCGAAGTCTTCCGTGTACACCGTCACGGGCATGCCGGTGATCTCACCATAGAAGTGCACGAGACGCTGGACGTCTGACGTGATGATGCGGACTGAGACGAAATTCATCGCGTGGCTCCTTGATCGTTGAAGCCGTGGCCGGCTCCCAACCGATCTATAGGCCAGGCCTCCTGACAGCTTTCCGTCAGGAGAGGGGCGTAACGATCATTTGTTCGGCGCGGGCCAGACGGGCGGCAGGCCGAAGGCGGCGAACAGTTCGGCCGCGAGCGGGCCGACATAGACCGTCAGCGAGGCGATCCGGCCATCGGCCGGTTCGATGACATGCAGCGACTGCGCGCGCCATTCGGGTTCCCGATGGCGCCGGGCATAGACCGCAACGGCGGGCTGGCCGTTGGCCCTCGTCGCGACGGCATGGTAGCCGGCGAAATTGCCCCAGACGGTTTTGAAGAAATTGTGGATCGCCTCGCGCCCCTGATACCAGTCCAGCCATGGCGGCATGTGGTAGGTGGCGTCCTCGCGCAGCAGCTCGATGAAGCCGTCGAGATTGGCGGCCTGCCAGGCCTGCATGTAGCGTTCGAGCAGCAGGCTCTCTTCGCGATTGGGCCGCTCGCGCTGCAGGGGGCGTCCCTGCGGATAATGCATCGCCAGCGTCGCGCGGGCGCGTTGCAGGGCGCTGTTGATCGAGGCGGTCGTGCCGCCCAGCAAGTGCGCCGTCTCGAGCGCCGACCAGCCCAGCACGTCGCACAGAAGCAGCGCGGCGCGCTGCCTGGGCGGCAGAAGCTGGATCGCGGCGACGAAGGCAAGCTGCACGGCTTCGCGGGTCTCGTAGCGCGCGTCCGGGCCGGGCTCGCCGTCGACAAGATCCGGCAGTTCGGCGTCCGGGTACGGCTCCAGCCAGGAGAGCTCAGTGGCGGGCCCGCCAGCGGCGTGCCCCTCGGTCGGTGGCCGGCCGGGCTGCTCGAGAATGCGATGCGCTGACGACCTCGCCTTGATGGCGTTGAGGCAGCTGTTGGTGGCGATGGTGTAGAGCCAGCCGCGCGGCGAGCCGCGCCCGTCGAATTGCGAGCGGCCGCGCCATGCCCTGAGAAACGTCTCCTGCACGAGGTCGTCGGCCTCGTGCAGCGAGCCCATCATCCGGTAGCAATGCAGCTTGAGTTCGCGGCGGTGGGCCGTTGTCAGGCGCTCGAAGGCCAGACGATCGAGGACCGGCTGGCTTGTCCGGCCTTGGGGCTCAAGCGGGCCGGGAGCATCTGTCATAGTGAGCCTGCGGTGCTGATTTCGGCTGGCATCCTGCGCGCCTCATGCCGCCGCCGCAAGGCCGCTGCCGCTGACCGCGAAGGAGACGCCTGACAGCTTGCCGCCGGCGAGCGTGACCACGGCACGCCCGACATCGGCCGGCGTCTGCACGTCGGTCATGCTGGCGAGGAAATCCGACGGGCTGATGCCGAGATAGGCCGAGATGCCTTCGATGCCGCCCTGGCCGACGCCGGTGCCCGCCATGATGCGCATCGGTACCAGCGCCATGAAGCGCAGGCCAAGGCCCAGCCGGTCGGCTTCCTTCTGGCTATGGCCGGCAAGAAACATCTGCATGCGCTTGGCGCCGGAATAGCCGCCGGAATTCGGCGGCCCGCCGCTGAGTGCCGCGCCACTGGAGATCAGCACCACCCGGCTGCCCGGCTTCAGCCGGCCCTTGAGGGCCGCCTTGCAGAACAGGAACGACGCCTTGACGTCCATGTCCCAGTTTGCGGAAAAATCCTGCCAGCTCTGGTCCGGGATAGGCGCGGACGGGGCAAGCGCCCCGGCGCAGATCACCAGCACGTCCGGTTGCAAGGCGGCGAACACCGCATCGGGTGCCGTGTCCTGCGTGGCGTCTGCGGCAAGCGTCTTGACGCCTGACATCTCCCAGGAGAGTTCTTTCAAATCGGCCACGCCGCGGGCGACGGCGAGCACTGTCGCCCCCTCGCTGAAGGCGGCTTCTACGATCGAGCGGCCGACACCCCTGCTGCCTCCGACAACGACGACATTCTGACCTCGCAACGATCCCATGGATCACCTCGCTTTTCGGCCCGGAGGATTCCGGTGCCTGTAGGTGAAGACAGTGGGGATGGGTGGAAATCATCGGTGTGGGTGAGAAATTTTCTGAGACGCTCTCAAGAACCCACCGCCGAGTTCTGCCTTTGAGCTGTCACTCAGCGCTCAGCAGCGCCAGTTCCTCCGGCGTCAGATGCCGCGCCGCGCCCTTGGCGAGGTCGCCGAGCGGCAGGCGGCCGATGGCGATGCGGATGAGGCGCTTGACTTCGATGCCGTGCGCGGCGAGCAGCCGGCGGATGTGGCGGTTGCGGCCTTCGTCGAGCACGATCTCCAGCCAGGCGGTGCGGCCGCCGCTGCGCAAAAGCTCGATCGAGCTGGCGGTCAGGGTCTCACTGTCGACGGTGACGCCGGCGCGGAACTTGTCCAGCATCGTCTCATCCGGCACCGTGCCGATCTGCACGTGATAGGTCTTGGGCAAATGCGAGGCCGGGTCCATCAGCCGGTTGGCAAACCGGGTGTCGTTGGTCATCAGCAGCAGGCCTTCGCTCGCCTTGTCGAGGCGGCCGACCGGCGAGACGAAGGGCAGGTCGAGCCCTTCGAGGCAGGCATAGACGGTGTCGCGCTGTTGCGGGTCGTCGCGGGTGGTGACCAGCCCGCGCGGCTTGTTAAGCATGAGATAGACCTTGCGCTCGGCAACCACCGGCCTGTCGTCGACGACGATGCGGTCGCGGTCGAGGTCGACGCGCAGGGCTGCATCGCGCACCACCTTGCCGCCGACGCGCACGCGGCCTTCCGCGATCAGCACCTCGGCCTGCGTGCGCGAGCACAGGCCAAGCTTCGACAGCGCCCGGTTCAGGCTGACGCCGGCTGGCTTGCCGGTGGCTCGTGGCTGGCGTGGTGTCATGTCCTGCTTTGTCATCCGGCTGGCTTGTCCGGTTCGCCGGCGAGCTTGCCGCCGGCACCGTCGTTTCATGGTGGGCGGACTTGCCGCCGCACCTTGGCTATCACGCGCATCCGGTGCTGCTCAAGCTGCTGGCATGGGGCGGCCTATCTGGTGGCGGCCGCGACCAGCATTTCGCACGGCCCCTCGAACTGTCCGTCATGCTCGAACTGGCCAAGCGCGGTCTCGATCTCCGCCCAGGCGTCGTCCTGCTCGCTGGGCGACAGGCCGGCCAGCATCTGGTGCAGCGCGCCGAACGATTCCTGCTCGAACTGCAGGCATTCCAGCGCCGACTGCAGCCGCACCGGCGCGTTGACCTTCTCGATGCGCACGTCATGGAAACCGGCATCGGTCAGGCGTTTGGCAAGCACCGCCGGGTCGCCCAGGCTGAACGGTCCGGGCTGGCCGGGCAGGGG
>NZ_RZQG01000277.1:0-6660 GCF_003998635.1 Mesorhizobium sp. M7D.F.Ca.US.004.03.1.1 | reverse complement strand
GCATTGCAGCGCGACGCTGCTCAAGACCAGCACGCCAGTGTTCAGCCAGAGCAGCCCCGGCAGCGGCAGCGGCTGCCAGTCCGACACCGCCATCCGCATGAAATAAGCGCTGGTGAAGAGCGCGAACAGGCAGCCGACGACGGCGAGGAAGACACCGAGGCCGATCTTGGCGGTGGGCAGCGCCGACCGGTCGAAGCCGACAAAATCGCTGGCCAGGCCTTGTTCGAGCCATGGTTTGGTCATCAGCCTCTGGTGTGAAAGCCACCATCCGGCAAAGCCGGCGATGACGAGCAGGAAGACCAGGATGACGCTCATGCCGGCTCCCTTGAGGGGCCGAAGGAGCCCGGCATGTTCTGCGGGATGAAGTCCTCCTTGGCACCCGGTACGCTGTAGTCATAGGCCCAGCGATAGACGATCGGCAGGTCCTTGCCGAAATTGCCGTGGGCCGGCGGTGTTTGCGGCGTCTGCCATTCGAGGGTCGTGGCCCGCCACGGATTGCCGCCGGCCTCGCGGCCATGGCGGATGCTCCAGATCAGATTGAACAGAAACACCATTTGGGCAAAGCCGACGATGAAGGCCATGATGCTGATGAACGAATTCAGATGGTGGGCCGACTCCGTCATAACAGTCATGTCGGTCAGTTCAGCATAGCGCCGCGGCACACCCATCAGGCCGAGGTAGTGCATGGGGAAGAAGATCAGGTAGGCGCCGAGGAAGGTGACCCAGAAATGGAACCGCCCCAACGTCTCGTTGAGCATCCGGCCAGTAGCCTTCGGGTACCAGTGGTAGATCGCGCCAAAAACCACGAGGATAGGGGCGACGCCCATGACCATATGGAAATGGGCGACGACGAACATCGTGTCGGACAGCGGAACATCGACGACGACATTGCCGAGGAACAGGCCGGTCAGCCCGCCATTGACAAAGGTGACGATGAAGGCCAGGGCAAAGAGCATAGGTATGGTGAGATGGATGTCGCCGCGCCACAGGGTCAGCACCCAGTTGTAGACCTTGATGGCGGTCGGAATGGCGATGATCAGCGTCGTGGTGGCGAAGAAGAAGCCAAAATAGGGGTGCATGCCGCTCACATACATGTGGTGCGCCCAGACCACGAAGCTCAGCGCGCCAATGCCGACAATGGCCCAGACCATCATCCGGTAGCCGAAGATGTTTTTGCGTGCATGGGTGCTGATCAGGTCGGATACGATGCCGAAAGCCGGCAGCGCCACGATGTAGACCTCGGGATGGCCGAAGAACCAGAACAGGTGCTGGAACAGGATCGGGCTGCCGCCATTGTGCGGCAGTTGCTCGCCCATCTCGGAGATCGCCGGCATGAAGAAGCTGGTGCCGAGGACGCGGTCAAGCAGCATCATCACGCTGGCGACGAACAGCGCCGGAAAGGCGAGCAGCGCCATGACGGTTGCGGTGAAGATGCCCCAGACGGTCAGCGGCAGGCGCATCATTGTCATGCCACGCGTGCGGCCCTGCAGCACCGTCACCACATAGTTCAGGCCGCCCATCGTGAAACCGATGATGAACAGGATCAGCGAGGAGAGCATCAGGATGATGCCCCAGTCCTGGCCGCCTGGTGTGCCGCTCATGATGGCTTGCGGCGGGTAGAGCGTCCAGCCAGCCCCCGTTGGTCCGCCGGGCGCAAAGAAGCTCGACACCAGAACCAGCACGGCGAGCAGGTAGATCCAGTAGCTCAGCATGTTGACATAGGGAAAGACCATGTCGCGCGCGCCGACCATCAATGGAATCAGATAGTTGCCGAAGCCGCCCAGGAAGAGCGCGGTGAGCAGGTAGATCACCATGATCATGCCGTGCATGGTGATGAACTGGTAGTAGGCTTCCGGGGTGATGAAGTCGAACGTACCGGGGAAGCCAAGTTGCAACCGCATCAGCCAGGATAGCACCAGGGCGACCAGGCCGATTCCCGTTGCAGTCGCCGAATACTGGATGGCGATGACCTTGGCGTCCTGCGAGAAGACGTATTTCGTCCACCAACTGTGCGGATGGTAGAGTTCCACTTCCGCGACTTCGGCCGGCGGGATGCCATCTGCAGGCGTGATGTCGACCATAGGAACACCTCCGTGTCCTTTTCAGCGAGACCCGACCGTTTCGAGCCTTGCTGCAATTTTCAAACCTGACGCCGTCGTCTTGCCCGGCGCCTGGTCTGCCGAGCCTGTTTGCTGGGGTGCCGACAACTGGGCGAAAGTCTGCTGCTGGCCAAGCCAGGCCACGTAGTCTTGCTGCGTGTCGACCATGACCACACCATGCATCAAAGGATGCCCTTGGCCGCAAAGTTCGGCGCACAGGACCTGAAAGGTTCCGGTCCTGGTCGGGGTGAACCAGAAATAGGTGACCGAGCCCGGGATCATGTCCATCTTGGCGCGGAATTCCGGCACATAGAAATCATGCAGCACATCGATCGAGCGGAGCAGCATCTTGACCGGTTTGCCGACCGGCAGATGCAGATCAGCCGCTTCGACCACGACATCGTCCTGACCATTGGGATCGCTGGCAATCACGCCCAGCGGGTTGTCAGCGGTGACGTCGCGGGTGTCGGACGTGCCAAGCTTGCCGTCCTTGCCGGGCAGACGGAAACTCCACTGCCACTGCTGGCCGACGACTTCGACATCGGTTGCGTCGCTCGGGACGTGGACAAACCGGCTCCAGACGAACAGGCCGGGAACCAGCAACGCCGTGACCCCGACCGCGGTGATGATCGTCAGCCACGATTCGAGCCGCTTGTTCTCCGGTTCGTAGGCCGCCCGGTTTCCTTCCCGGTGACGGAAGCGGAAGACGCAATAGGCCATGAACAGGACGACGGCGGCGAAGACGAAGCCGGTGATCCAGAAGGTGATAATGATGGTGTTGTCGATATAGGCCCAGTTCGAGGCAATCGGCGTCCACCACCATGGGCTCAGGAGATGAAACAACACTGAGCCCACGACGATCAAAACGAGTACAAGCGCTACGGCCATGTCCCGTTCCTCCCGGCATTCCAAAGGGGCGCGCGAAGCTGTCCCGTCGAATGCCAAGTTCATCATGCTCTTTTTGCGGTCGAAATTCCAGAGCCGACTATCTTGACGGGAAAAATGCCGGCTTTTGCCGCCGCGACCCTTCCGAGAAGGGCCGGCCCTAGATCAGCAGCAGGCCCTTCATGCTGGCGTGTCCCTTCCGCCCGATGATGATGTGATCGTGCACGGAAATGCCTAGGCGCTTGCCGGTCTCGATGATCTCCTTCGTCATCTCGATGTCGGCGCGCGACGGCGTCGGGTCGCCTGACGGGTGATTGTGGACCAGGATAATGGCGGTCGCCGAGAGTTCGAGCGCGCGCTTGATCACTTCCCGCGGATAGACGGGCGTGTGGTCGACAGTGCCTGTCTGCTGCACCTCGTCGGCAATCAGCGCGTTCTTCTTGTCGAGGAACAGGATGCGAAACTGCTCGCGCGCCTCGAAGGCCATGGCTGAACGGCAATAGTCGAGAAGCTGCTGCCAGGACGAGAGGATCTCGCGGCCGTGGACCTCGCCGCGTGCCATGCGCTGCGCCGTCGCGGCGACAATTTTCAGGTCGAGTGCCACCGCCGGGCCGATGCCCTTGACCTCCTGCAGCAGGCCAAGAGGCGCGCCAAGCACTTCGGCCAGCGTGCCGAAGCGCGCCAGCAGCGCCTTGGCCACCGGCTTGGTGTCGGCGCGAGGGATCAGGCGAAAGAGCAGAAGCTCCAGCAGTTCATAATCGGGCAGGGCGTCCGGACCTGCCGAGGCAAAGCGCTCGCGCAAGCGGTCGCGGTGGCCGAGATAATGCGGCCTTTCATCTGCCGCCTTGGCTTTCACCGTTGGCCGCATCGGCACTTCGGAGAAGAAACTCCGCTCGTCGTCGTCGCTGGTGTTACCCATATGCCGCCCACACTCCTCCGATGCGGACATTAAAACCGTTCTGGGCTGGATTGAAAACCGTTCTGTTCTGCGAACGTGAGACGACCCGCGCGGGCTTCATGCCGGCTTGTGCTATCAACTTCCGGCTTCTCTAACACAAGCGCCAAGATGAGACCAAGATTGCGCAACAAAACTTAACATCACTTCACGCATGCAGCCACTTTCACCTGAAATAGTCAGAGCATCAGGGGCTCACCGCCTCGCTGTTCTGGAGCACGCATGTTCGCCAAGATCGATTCTGGAATGTTCGCCTGCCGAGCCTCTCTGGCAGTGATGGCAATCCTGTTTTCAACGCATTCGGGGGTCGTGCTGGCGGCCGACGCCATTGCCGTCGATACCGACGATTTCACCCCGCCGCCCGAGCCTTCCCGTTTCGGGCGCATCGAACAAAAACTGGCCGACTGGCATGTCGTGCTTGGCGGTGGCGCCATCATCGTCCCCAAATACGAGGGCAGCGACGAGTTCAAGATCATGCCGGTGCCTTTCGTCACGGCCACATTCCGCGACACGGTGACGATCGATCCGACAGGCGCCAACATCGCCGTCTATGACCAAGGGCCGTTCGCATTGAGCGCGCGGCTTGGCTATGAGATGGGTCGCAAGGAAGACGACTCCGATCACCTGCGCGGCTTGGGCGATGTCGACATGGGCGCGACAGTCGGCGCGAAGGCCGCGGTGAAGTTCGGCCCGGCTGAAATCTTCGCACAACTGGACAAGACCATCGGCGGCAGCGATGGCCTGTTGGGCACGGTCGGGATCGAGGTGACCCAGCCTCTGTCGCAATCGTTGATGATCGGCGCCAGCGCATCCGTTGTCTTCGCCGACGAAAATCACATGCAGGCCTATTTTGGCGTCACGCCGGAACAGTCGGCTCGCTCGGGGCTGGCGCGCTATGATGCCGGCGCCGGGTTGAAGCGCGCCGATTTTTCCCTCTCCGCCACATATATGCTCAACGAGAACTGGATGGTGCGTGGCCAGGCGGGGGTCGGCATTCTTGTGGGTGACGCCGCCGACAGCCCTATTGTCGTCGACAAGATCCAGCCTTCCGGGATGCTTCTTGTCGGATACAGGTTTTAATGCCCACACAGGTAACTATGCAGGCTGCGGCAAATGCGAGCCGGAGCGATTTGAACGCCAAGTTCAAATCGGCAAGGCAGGATGCGCGTATCCTCATTGTCGAAGACGATATCGAGATCGCGCGCATGCTGGGTGAGACGCTCACCGATAACGGCATGATCGTGGAAATTGCCGAGAGCGGCGTCCAGATGAATGCCGCGCTTCGCAACCAGAAATTCGATCTCATCGTGCTCGATGTCATGCTGCCGGGTGAGAACGGTCTCAACATCTGCCGCCGTCTTCGTGCGGGAACGAACATTCCGATCCTGATGCTGACTGCGCTTGGCGAAGAAATCGACCGTATCTTCGGACTGGAAATCGGCGCGGACGATTATGTGACGAAACCATTCAGCGCGCGCGAGCTGACGGCCAGGATACGGGCGCTGCTGCGCCGCACGGCCTATGCTCCCGACGAGCGGGACCGGTCGAAGGTGCTTCGCTTCAACGGCTGGAGCCTCGATCCCATTCGTCGGCAATTGCATGATCCGAGCAATGCACGGGTTGCGACGACGACGCATGAATTCGACCTGCTGCTTGCGTTCTGCCGCAATGCGGGCCGGGTTCTCTCGCGCGAAGAACTGCTCAGCGTGACCCACGCCGGGCTCGCCGGACCGATCGAACGAAGCGTCGATGTGCATGTCAGCCGGATCCGCCAGAAGATCGAAAAGGACGCGCGCGATCCGGTGCTTCTCAGGACTGTTCGGTTGGGTGGCTACATCTTCACCGCAACGGTGGAGGAGGCATGAGGGGTTTCGTCCGCCGTTTTCTGCCCCAGTCCGTGCGCGGGCAGTTTGCGGCAATCATTTTCATCGCGGTGATTGTGATCATGTCCGTCGGATCGGTCGTCGAGAGTTTCATAGAGAACGTCGACCTTCCCGCTGTGGAAGATAGCGCCAGGCGAGCGGCCGTTTTTGCCGCCTTGTTGCGCGAAACGCCAGCGGAAGCGCGTGGCGCAATTCTGGCGACAGCTGCGCGAGCTGGTTTTGATTTCAAGGTGCTGCCCAAGGAACAGATCCGCAGCATTCCCTATTCCTATCTGCAGTGGCGAAGTATCGAATGGCTTTTCCGCATCGACAGGGGGGCGGTTGATGGGCGCTGGATAAGGATCGGCGGCCGATACGCGTTTGTGATCGACCTCGACCAGCATGACGTCCTTGCTCATTTCGGTATGCCCGATTCCTGGCTGACATCTGGCCTCGTGCGTGCCTCGTTCTACAGGTTCATGGCTTTCGTCGCCTTGCCCGTCCTGATCTGGCTGTTTGCGGTATGGGCCGTAACGGACCCGCTGAAGCGCATCTCGGCGGCAGTCGGTTCGACCGAGATTGAGAACAGCGACCAGCTTTTCGTCGAACGCGGCTCCATTGAGATGGTTGGGCTGGCGCGCGCCCTGAACAGGATGAGAACGCGTATCCGAACGATGATAGAAAACCGCACGCGCATGTTGCGCAGCGTCAGTCATGATCTGCGCACGCCTTTGACGCGGCTGCGGCTTCGCGCCGAGCGCATGGATGATGGCCCCGTTCGAACCGCGATCCTCTCCGATGTCCAGCACATCGAAGTCCTGATCGACGAGACCGTGACCTATCTGCGCAACGACGTTTC
>NZ_RZQG01000276.1:0-6694 GCF_003998635.1 Mesorhizobium sp. M7D.F.Ca.US.004.03.1.1 | reverse complement strand
TCACCGATTCGCGCACCTCCGATCCGGTGCGTCCGGTGTTCCTGACCTTCGACGGCGAAGTGGCGCCGGGAGAGCCGTTTGCACATATGGTTGCCAACAGGGTGCTGAATGGCGCCTTGCGGGCCAATGCGGAAAAACTCGGCATCGACATCATCGAAGGCGTCGCCGTGCAGGGTTTCGAGACCAACGGCGCCGGCATCACCGTGCACCTCGCCGACGGTGCGACGCTGAAGGCCCGGCTGCTGGTCGCCGCCGACGGCGTCAACTCCAGGCTGCGCGACATGGCCGGCATCAAGACGGTGAAGTGGGAGTATGGCCAGTCCGGTATCGTCTGCACCGTGGCACATGAACGCCCACACAATGGCCGTGCCGAGGAGCATTTCCTGCCGGCGGGACCCTTCGCCACACTGCCGCTCAAACCCGGCGAGGACGGCACCAACCGCTCGTCGATCGTCTGGGTCGAGCGCTCGCAGGATGCCGAGAAGCTGGTGGCCGGTGACGATCTCGTCTTCGAACACGAACTCGAACAGCGTTTTGGCCTGAAGCTTGGCGAGATCCGCGTTGCTGACAAGCCGCGCGCCTGGCCGCTCGGCCTGACCATCGCGCGTGCTTTCGTCGCACCGCGCATTGCGCTCGCCGGCGATGCCGCCCACGGCATCCACCCGATCGCCGGCCAGGGTCTCAATCTCGGTTTCAAGGATGTCGCCGCGCTTGCCGGGGTGATCGTCGAGGCCGACCGGCTCGGCCAGGACATCGGCGCGCTCGACGTGCTTGAGCGCTACCAGCAGTGGCGCCGCTTCGACACGGTGCAGATGGGCGTCACCACGGACGTGCTGAACCGGCTGTTTTCCAACGACATCGGCCCGCTCCGCACCGTCCGCGACATCGGCCTTGGCTTGGTCGAACGCATGCCGCGCCTCAAGGAATTCTTCATCCGCCAGGCATCGGGGTTGTCCGCCGGCACGCCAAGACTGTTGAAGGGCGAGGCGATCTGAGCGCTGTCGCTCAATTGACTTCGAAGCCGAGCTTCTGCCGCAGTCGCAATATCCTCTGGTCGGATATCTCCAGGCGTTTCTCGCCGCCCTGCGCCGCCCGGTTGACCATCTGCAGCAGATCGTTGCGCTCGGCGACATCGAGGCGTTCGCGCAGGAACGGCGCCAGCTTGTCGATGACAATTGTGGTGTCGTCGATCTGTGACGCCGCCCATTTGGCGTAGACCACCGCTTCGTCCGTTTTCTTCTTGTCGGCAATCTCGGAAATCACCGCGCGAATGACGGCCTCGCGCTGCGGCAGGATCGGCCCGTTCTCGGAGACGATGGCGGTGATGAGCGTTGCCGCCGCTACGACCGGATCATCGATCGCCGTCAGCGGCGACAGGGCCGCCTGCTTGCGCAGCTTCTTGCGGCGGATGTTGCCCTGCACGCGCCCGACGACGTCCGCAACCTCGCGAGCCGCATCGTTCATCGCCTTCATCCGATACCACCAGAACGCCGCCGCGCCCAACACGCCAAGGATAGCAATCAAGAACGGCATGCCGACATCCCCCCAAATCCTGGCGACGATAGGAGAACTCTCGCCTTGCTTCAACGCGCAAAAGTTGCGCACGAAACCGACCCGGAACGTCGGCTCAGCCAGACGCCCGGTTTCGAAGCGGCCGCAACGCATGGCAGGCTCTATGACCCCGGTATGTCGTAGACCGCCCGGACCTCGATCGTGCCGAGTTCGGCCAGCGGAATACCGGCGGCAATATCCAGCGCCTCTTCGAGATTTTCAGCCTCGATCATGACGAAACCAAGCAGTTGCTCCTTGGTCTCAGTGAAGGGGCCGTCTGTGACCAGCCGCTTGCCCTTGCGCCGCCGCACGGTTTTGGCTGTCGTCACCGATTGCAGCGCCTGCGCGACGATCAGCAGGCCCTTCTCCTCCAGCGATCGGTCGTAGGCCAGCGAATCGGCGTCGAGCTTGGCCGACCCTGCCGGGGTCAGCGCGTGAAGATCCTTTTCCTCACCATAGA
The DNA here is from genome assembly GCF_003998635.1 of Mesorhizobium sp. M7D.F.Ca.US.004.03.1.1. NCBI lineage: Bacteria > Pseudomonadati > Pseudomonadota > Alphaproteobacteria > Hyphomicrobiales > Phyllobacteriaceae > Mesorhizobium > Mesorhizobium sp. M7D.F.Ca.US.004.03.1.1. Next base: position 4,683 of record NZ_RZQG01000276.1, on the reverse strand, counting down.
CCAGACAGACATATTTCATTTCCAGCTCCCTTGCTGCGGTGAACCATAGGATGCGGTGACGAGGGTGTCAGCGTTGCCCCTGACCGCGGCTGCATGGTCGAGAAGGCATGCCGCGATGCCGATGATGGCAACCGCCGCCAGAAGCCGGCCAAAGCCGGACCCCGGCGGATGCAGCCAGAAGTCTTCTCGTCGCCCGGCCTTGCAGCCTGCGCCTCTCCAAAGTGCGAAAAACAGATTGTCCATGTGAACCTCCATCCGGCCACAAAACCCGTGGCCGCCCGCAGGACGGGCGAGGGGGACCAAAGTCGACATTTTTGCACCTGCATTTTTTCAGAAAAGATTTGACCACCATCGCCGACACCGTGCCGTGGTTCAAAGTGCGCAGTGGCCTTCGCGCCCGCGCGCGCTATAGTTGACCGGAAGCCGGGCTCAGCCCCGACAACAAGTCACGACAACCCAGCCACGACAACCAAGGAGGAATTCATGGACCGCACCGCAAACGCCGTCTGGAAAGGCAATCTGAAAGAGGGCAAGGGCACGCTCGACACCCAGAGCGGAACCCTGAAGGGCACGCCCTATTCGTTCAAGGCGCGCTTCGAGGACGAGAGCGGCAAATCCGGCACCAACCCTGAAGAGCTGATTGCCGCCGCGCACGCCGGCTGCTTTGCCATGCAGTTCTCGCATTTCCTGGCCGAGAACGGCACGCCTGCCACCGAACTCGATGCCAAGGCGGTGGTGACGCTGGTTCCAGGCACGGGGATCACCGGCAGCGCCCTCACCGTGGTCGGCAAGGTGCCGGGCATCGATGCTGCGAAATTTGGCGAGTTGGCCGAAAAGGCCAAGGCCGGCTGCCCGGTGTCGAAGGCGCTCGGCGCCATAAACGTATCGCTCGACGCCAAGCTCGGCTGAGAACGCTGCATCCGGTGTGAAGACCCGGCGCGAACGCTCAGGCGCGCGCCGGGACCTACGCGCCCAGCGCGTCTAGCCGGGCGCGGAGTGCGGCGACTTCCTGCTCCAGCGCCTCCAACCGTACCTCCAGGTCGGAAGCAGGCAGGGCCGATGCACTCCGCTGTGCCGAAAGGGCTGCAACGTCCATTGGGCCGCTGAGGAGATGCACGTAGCGGTCCTCGCGCTGGCCCGGTCCGCGCGGGATTTCCTGGATGAGTGGCGGTCGGCGGCCGATCAGCATGTCGAGCTCGGCGCGCAGATCTTCGATCGATGAGAACCGTGCCATGCGCTCGGTGCGCGCCGACAATTCATGGGCCGTCTGCGGCCCGCGCAGCAAGAGCAGGCCGATCAATGCGGTCTGCGGCGTGGTCAGCGAGAAGCGCTGCGCCATCTGGTGCTCGTATCGCTCGACGCGCGAGCCGAACATCTGCCGCACCAGCCCCTTTTGTTCGAGCAGCTTCAGCCCCCGGTGCACCTCGGCCTGTTCCAGCGCCATCACCGGCTCGCGCGCCGTCTTCTGGTTGGCGGCGGCCAGTGCTGCATTGAGCGTCAGCGGATAGACATCCGGCGTCAGCTCCTTCTTCTCGATCAGGCAGCCGAGCACGCGGGCTTCGACGGGATTAAGGATGGGAAGGTCTTCGCTCATGGCTCTCTCATACCCGAAGCTCCCGATACCATAGCTGTTCGCGAAACGTCTCCTACTTTCGATCGACGGATGTAGCTATGGAGCGTCACACCTTTCAGTCCTTTTTCTCGCATCGGGGCGATAGCTAGCATGGGACATATGCACTAGCGCGCTTCGGCACTCATGCAATATCGCCCAAAAATTGGCTCCGATTTCTGGGAGAACGACATGCATGAAGACAAAAGCTTAAAGCGCATCAGTCCCAGGCCCCGCAGCCTTCCGCTCCGGTTTCGGCTGCCAGAATGATCTGACCAGCACATCCTCGGCATGGATCGCGTCGTCGAACCGGGCCTGTCCAAGTTCCTGGGCCAGCGTCGGTCGATCACCGAGCAGCGAGACGCCAAAAGCGGCCTGGCCATTGGGAGGCGGCACGCCCAGCGCGTCCAGGATGGTGGGAAATATGTCAATCGTGCCCGAAAGCCCGGTGTGCGTTTTGGCAGGAACGCCAGCCCCCGACAGGGAGAAGAAGTTGCGTCGCTCATGCGTGTTCAGGCGATCCGTAACTTTGCTCGGCGCGCTGAGATGGTCGCTTTGCAACGCCAGGACGGTATTGGCCATCAGACCTTCGGCCTCGGCTTTGTGAATGAAGTCCGCGATGAGCATGTTCGTGCATTTCACGGCATGGAGAATGTTGGGGGTTTGTGGAGACAGTCCCGTCTTGCCGATACATTTGTCGGTGAGGTAGCCGTCCATCGCATGCCCACCACTGACGGCGATCGTCAGCGAGAACGGTTTGCCGTCCCGCTGCGCGCGCCGCAAAACGTCAAGGCTCAAATCGAGAACTTCGGCGTCATCGGCGCCAAAGGCGCTGCCGCGCCCGGCGACGGCAGCCACGACTTGGGATCCCCCAAAAAGCGATGAATAGCCATGGGTGGAATAGAATGTCCCCTGGCCGGTGAAGCTGAGCGCCCAACCGGTGACAAAGTTCTGCTGATAGCCCCGCGCCTTCAGGACATCGCCCAGGCAGGTCAGGCCTGGCAGGAACTGCGAATTCTCCTCCAGGTACTGGCGCGTCGTGAAGAACGTTATCAGCAGCGGCGTTCCGCAGTTCGCAGCGACCATCCCTGAGATGGAGTTGTTGGTGTAGGCAAGTTGCACCATGTTGGCCGCCGAAACACCCCGCCTCTCGAATTCGAGTAGCGGCCCCATGACGTCGCCGAACTCCTCGTCCATGTAGGTGCGCTCGGCGCTCTCGATGAAAATATGAATGAGGTTCTTTGGCCCCGCGGTGGCGGACGCTGCTTCTGCCTCCGGCTCTGTCAGAGAGCTGATGTCGACGAACCGCTTGGATAGGAAATCATGCAGCGGGTTGGGGTGGATCGCGGCGGCAATCGGCCGTGTCAGCATCGGGTTTGCCGCCAGGAAGAACGCCATCAGGGCGACATCCAATCCTCTTGTCAGCGTGCCGCGCGCCTTCAGGGCGCCGAGACCGAAAAGAACGACGAGAATGACCAGCATCGTGTTTCCGGTATTCCACAAATAGTCAAAAACGACACCAGGCGTGAGCATCCCGGCGCCGGCATGCATGAACATCGCACCCCAGTCAAAATAGCCAAAAACACTTTCGAGATAGACATAGACAAGGAAGAGAAAGCAGGGAATGAGCGAAAAATAGAGCCTGAACCACCTGCTTTCTCGCTGATCCGCCCTCTTGTCCCGGAGCCCGTCAAGCAAGACAAGCGCGACCAAAACCCCCAGGCCGAGAGCCGCAAGCAGCCCCTTCTCCTGAAAATAGATCAGCGACACAAGCCAGGTGAGCGATCCCACTGTTGTGACGCTGATCAATGACCCGGATACCGAATACCCATTCACGGTGAAGCCGCGCATCATTTTGCACCCGAACGACGCTCTGGGAAGTGAATATCGGGGACCACTTAAAACTATACTAAGACAATACCGAGCCGCCTTGCGTATCCAGCAATCAATTACTTGCGATATCGCTAATATATGCCGCCAAGACTCCCTCGACTCCAGACTAGCGAACGAGATGTTTGGAAAAATGAAAAATGATCGGGCGCGGCCGGCGGCCGCCTGACAAGAGCAGGCTAAGCGAGGCGGACCGCTGCGCAGTCAGCGAGAACTGCCGAGCCATCTGAGCTGATCGCGTTCGACACGCGAGCCGGACATCAGCCGCACCAGCCTTTCTGCTCAAGCAGTTGGGCGCTTGGAGCATCCCCGCCGGCTGCCATCACCGGCTCCCGCCGTCTTCTGGGTGGCAGCGGCTCCGCATTGAGCGTCAGCGGATCCGACGGCAGCCCCTTCTTTCGACCAGCGAACCAGGTCTTCGATCAGAAGGACTGCCTTGGCCCCGCTAAACCCTTCTCTCCACCATCATCTTCTTGATCTCGGCGATCGCCTTGGCCGGGTTGAGGCCCTTGGGGCAGGTTTGCGCGCAGTTCATGATGGTGTGGCAGCGATAGAGCCGGAACGGGTCTTCGAGATTGTCGAGCCGCTCGCCCTTGGCCTCGTCGCGGCTGTCGATCAGCCAGCGATAGGCCTGCAAAAGCGTTGCCGGGCCGAGATAGCGGTCGCCGTTCCACCAGTAGCTTGGGCACGAAGTCGAGCAGCACGCGCACAATATGCACTCGTAGAGCCCATCGAGCTTCTCGCGGTCCTCATGGCTTTGCAGCCATTCCTTGGCCGGCTCCGGCGACACCGTCTTCAGCCAGGGCTGGATCGAGGCGTGCTGGGCATAGAAATTGGTGAGGTCCGGCACCAGGTCCTTGACCACCTGCATATGCGGCAGCGGGTAGACCTTGACGGCGCCGGAAATGTCGTCGCAGCCCTTGGTGCAGGCCAGCGTGTTGGAGCCGTCGATGTTCATGGCGCAGGAGCCGCAAATGCCTTCGCGGCAGGAGCGCCGCAAGGTCAGCGTCGGATCAATCTTGTTCTTGATCCACAGCAGCGCGTCGAGCACCATCGGCCCGCAATCGTCCATGTCGACGAAGTAGGTGTCGATGCGCGGGTTCTCGTCATCGTCCGGCGACCAGCGGTAGATGCGGTACTCGCGCAGATTGGTGGCGCCCTCCGGCTTCGGCCAGGTCTTGCCC
>NZ_RZQG01000275.1:0-6711 GCF_003998635.1 Mesorhizobium sp. M7D.F.Ca.US.004.03.1.1 | reverse complement strand
CTCGACGGCCGCCTCGAAAATGGCGCGGGCCTGCATCTCGGCGATTTCAGGATAGGAGACGGCCAGCCGGCAGCCGCGATGGCCGAGCATCGGGTTGAACTCGTGCAGGGCCTCGGTGCGCTGCCTGAGCTTATCGGGCGAGACATTCATGGCGGCGGCGACTTCTGCCACTTCACCTTCGGTCTTTGGCAGGAATTCGTGCAGCGGCGGGTCGAGCAGCCGGATCGTCACCGGCAGGCCGGCCATGATCTCGAACAGTTCGAGGAAGTCCGAACGCTGCATCGGCAAGAGCTTGGCGAGTGCTGTGCGCCGGTCCTTTTCGGTGTCGGCCAGGATCATCTCGCGCATGGCGACGATGCGCTCGCCGTCGAAGAACATGTGCTCGGTGCGGCACAGCCCGATGCCTTCGGCGCCGAAGGAGCGCGCCATGCGCGCGTCGAGCGGCGTTTCGGCATTGGTGCGCACCTTCATGCGGCGCACCGCGTCGGCCCATTCCATGATGGCCGCGAAATCGCCGGAAAGTTCCGGCTGCAGCATCGATACGGCGCCCTTCAAGATCTGGCCGTTGCTGCCATCGATGGTGACGATGTCGCCCTTGCGGAAGGTCGATCCCATCGCCATCAGCGTGCCGGCCTTGTAGTCGACACGCAGCGAGCCGGCGCCCGACACGCAAGGCTTGCCCATGCCGCGCGCCACCACCGCGGCGTGGCTGGTCATGCCGCCGCGCGTGGTCAAGATGCCTTCGGCCGCATGCATGCCGTGAATGTCCTCGGGGCTGGTCTCGATGCGCACCAGGATCGCCTTGCGGCCTTGCGTCTTCAATTCCTCGGCGTCGCCGGAGGAAAAGACGATCTCGCCGGTGGCGGCACCGGGCGAGGCCGGCAGGCCGATGCCGATGACGTCGCGCGCTGCCTTGGAATCGATGGTCGGATGCAGCAGCTGGTCGAGCGAGGCCGGATCGATGCGAGCGACCGCTTCCTCTTTCGTGATCAGTCCGTCCCGCGCCATCTCGACGGCAATTTTCAACGCCGCCTTGGCGGTGCGCTTGCCGGAGCGGGTCTGCAGCATCCACAATTTGCCGCGCTCGATGGTGAATTCGAGATCCTGCATGTCGCGGTAGTGCTTTTCCAAGCTGTCGGAGATGGAGACGAAGGACTGGAACGCGTCCGGCATCAGCTTCTGCAGCGATGGTTTGTCCGAGCCCGCAGCAATGCGCGCCGCCTCGGTGATGTTCTGCGGCGTACGGATGCCGGCAACGACGTCTTCGCCCTGCGCGTTCACCAGGAACTCGCCATAGAGCATCTTTTCGCCGGTCGACGGGTTGCGGGTGAAGGCAACGCCGGTGGCCGAGGTTTCGCCCATATTGCCGAACACCATGGCCTGGACATTGACCGCCGTGCCCCAGCTTTCGGGAATATCGTGCAAGCGCCGGTAGGTGATGGCGCGATTGTTCATCCAGCTCGAGAACACGGCGCCGATCGCGCCCCACAGCTGCTCGTGCGGATCCTGTGGAAACGGCTTGCCGAGTTCTTCCTCGACCTTGGCCTTGTAGAGCGCGATGACGCCCTGCCATTCGAGCGCCGTCAGTTCGGTGTCGAGCTCATGCCCAAGCCCGCCCTTCTGGTCCTCCAAGATTTCCTCGAAGACCTCATGGTCGAGGCCCATGACGACATCGGAATACATCTGGATGAAGCGGCGGTAGCTGTCATAGGCAAAGCGCGCATCGCCGGAATCGGCGGCCAGCGCCTCGACCGTCTCGTCGTTCAGCCCGAGATTGAGCACGGTGTCCATCATGCCGGGCATCGAGGCGCGGGCCCCCGAACGCACCGACACCAGCAGCAGTTTCGACGGGTCGCCGAACCGACGCCCGCTCAGGTGTCCGATATGATCGAGCGCAACCGCGACATCGGCTTCCAACCCGTCCGGATAGGTACGGCCATTGGCATAATAGGCATTGCAGACCTCGGTGGTGATGGTGAAGCCCGGCGGCACCGGCAGGCCCAGGCTGCACATCTCGGCCAGGTTGGCGCCCTTGCCGCCCAGCAGATTCTTGTCGCCGGCACGGCCTTCCGCCGCGCCATCGCCAAAGGTGAAAACCCATTTGGTCATGCTTTGCTCTCCGGTTGCAGGAGATTGGAAAGATTGGCGAAACGGAAAGTTCCGCCGCGTCCGACTGTCGAGCGATATGATGCTGCAGTGCGAAAGGCAAGGCGTCGGCAAAGCCGTGCGACCCCTACAATCGATTAAGCAAAAGCCGTGTCCAGGGATGCGGCAAAAAGACTTGCCATTTTGGCGCTTCTGGTATAGAACATAACATGAACAAAGTAGGTGCTACATGAAACTGCCAGGGAAACTCGACTATCTGGAACTGCCGGCGACAGGCGGAACGCTCGATCGGCTCAAGGCTTTCTACAGCACTGCCTTTGCCTGGTCGTTCACCGACTATGGGCCGACCTATTCGGCCTTTGCCGAAGGTCTGGACGGAGGCTTCCAGGCCGACGCCGAGGAGGCGCCCGCCAAGCCGCTGCCTGTGCTCTACAGTAGGGATCTGGAAGCAACCCTCGGCGCTGTCGAAAGCGCCGGCGGCACGATCGTCAAGCCGATCTTCGCGTTCCCCGGCGGCCGGCGCTTCCACTTCGTCGATCCGGCCGGCAACGAGATGGCGGTGTGGTCCGAATAGCCCGCACGCACGCCCTCTGGCGGCAACTGCGTTGGCTGCCCAATTGGACGTTCTGACCATTGCTCATAAGGATTGTGCTTTTCGGCTGCTCTGCTAATAACGCGCCGCACAAGCGACTCTGACGGCAATTGGGGCGTCGCCAAGTGGTAAGGCATCGGTTTTTGGTACCGACATTCCCAGGTTCGAATCCTGGCGCCCCAGCCATCCCGCCGCGGTTTATTTCGGCCAAGAGGACGCGAGAATACCTTTGCGATCTTCCATGAAGCCGATCGGCTAATAATTCGACTGCCAACGCCGCCGCGGCAAATTCGGTCACCACTTGCGTGATCTGGACAGTGTCACCTTGAACATCTCTCTCTTTCCATACATAGGTCGACCGGTGGGTGGCGGCTCAACATGGACCTTCGATGAACCTTCCTATCTTCGCCATCAACCTCGTTCGCGAGACCGGTCGCTGGAGCGAATTGCTCGCCAGCGCCGAAGCGGCGGGCCTCACCTTGCAGCGCATTGCCGCCGTCGACGGCCACGCCCTCGCCAAAAAAGACTGGACGGAGATCGATCTTCCAGCCGCGCGCAAGCTGAGCGGGCGTGACATTCTGCCCGGCGAATATGCCTGTTATCGCAGCCATATCCAGGCGCTGGAAACGTTCCTGGCCGGTGGCAGCGCCCATGGCCTGATTGTCGAGGACGACGTCCTCTTCAGCGAAAACACCATGCGACGCATCGAGGCCATCATCGCGGCGGTGCCGGATTTCGACGTCATCAAGCTGACCAACCATCGCATGAGCTTCTTCATGCGTGCCGTCGAGACGACGGAAGGCGACGAGATCGGTCGCGCACTGCATGGCCCGCAAGGCTCGGCCGCCGCCTATCTTGTGACGCGGGAGGGGGCGCAGGGGCTGTTGTCGGCGCTCGCCGTAATGAAGATGCCATGGGACGTCGCACTCGAACGCTTTTGGGATACCGGCCTGAAGGTCTATTCGGTTCGCCAAAACGTGCTTGGCTTCGCCGCCAGCAGCAAGATTTCCGGCATAGCCGGCCCCTCGGGGAGCTACAAATCCGCAAGGTTTGGCGGGCCGAGCCGGCTAAGTGCCGGGGTGTTGCGGGCCAGCGACGAGCTGCGCCGCCTGCATCACGTCCTGCTGCGGCCCCCTTTACCGCGAGAAATCCCGGACTACGCCAAGGACGACGCGCCGCGCAACACCCTGCTTCTGTTGCTGGCGTCATTCGCCATTCTCGCTTTGGTCTCCTCGGTCTGGCGCGAGGCCGACACCTACCGCTATGCGGGCCTGGCGCTGGCCTTGGTCGCAGTCGTCCGCTGGTTCAGGGTGGATTTATGGACCTACAGCAAACCGCTGATCGGTTGGGTCGGCGGTCTGTGCATGGGTTGGTCGCTCTATGTCTTCATCCGACTGGCGATCGTCTATTTCGGTACCCACCAGTTGGGTGGCTCCGAAGGCATTTACATGTTTCCGTTGTTCTACGCGACGACCGGCTTCGCGTTTCTGCTGTTTGTCAGGCAGCCCGCGCGGCTCGTGCTCTGGTTCATGATCCTCAGTCTTGTCTTCCTGGCGGCGGACACCTTCTATTCGGACATGTTTCAAGGCATCCAACCGACCCCGCGGCTTTTCAACAATCCCATCCACGCGTCGGTGGCGGCCGGTTTCATCTTCCTTTGCGCGCTGCAATTCATGGCGTACACGGCCCAAAGAACGGACCTGAGGAAAGCAACCAAGAACCTGCATTGGGCGCTGTCGGTAGCCGTCCTGCTGTTTGCCCTCGTCAACATCATTGAGATGCGGTCAAAGGGTGTCTGGCTTGCGCTTGCGCTCGCCCTGCTCTTGTTGGCGGTCATGACCCTGGCGAGAGGCCATCGCCGCGAACTGCTGGTTTCGGCTGGCGTGCTGGCCATCGTGGCGGCCTGCATCGTCGCAACACACAACGTGTTCTCGTCCACCGCCAGCGACACCATGATCTTCGTCAAAGCCTTGGTTCCGGATGTCTTGAGGCATGGCGTCCTCCCGGCCTTCGACCGCGCCATCGCGAGCGATACGGTTCCGCTTGCAGCCAAGGAACGGCTGATGCTGTGGGCGGATGCGATCGAGATCTGGAAACGCCACCCGATCTTCGGAGCCAGTTCGAGCTGGCTGACCGAATGGGAGCACAGAACCTATCATCCCATGATCTTCAACGTCTTCCACAACGGTTATCTGGAGATTGCCGTGCGCTATGGTGTGGTCGGACTGGCGTTCTTTGCCTTTCTCTACACCTGGTCGTCCCGGCAGGTTCTGATGGCCATGCGGGCCAAGCTTATCGCTCCGGCCGCTTGGTCCTGCTACATCTCAACACTGGTCTTCTTCGCCATAACCATCCTTACCAATTCAAACAACCGGCTGGCTATGGGTGAGGCTTTCATGTGGTTCGCTGCAGCGTTTGGCTTCTATTGTTTTTATATTCGCCAGGAGAAGAACCTTGTCGCGCCGCGAACCTATTTTTAGGGCCGGCTTTCGCACCAAGCCGGTTTCGGCCTTCCCGGCAGTCGTGCACAGAGTGTTGTTGGAGCAAGATGAGATTTTATTCAGTCGCCGAACGGGTCGCTTTTCTCGTTACGCTCATCGCTGTTCTTGTGCTTGCGCTGCTGCCGGTACCCCGTCTCAAGGAATTCGGCATCGACGTCGGCTTCCACTACGACAAGCTGAACCACGCCAGCGCCTTTGCCGTCCTGACCTTCCTTGGAGGGCTTGGCTGGCCCGATCGCAAAGCGCAGGTGATCATCTTCCTCGCCCTGGTCGGAGCAGCGATCGAGGTCCTCCAGGGCACGGCGCTGATAGCGCGCGACCTGGATGTGTTCGACTGGGTCGCCGATTGCATCGGCATGGCATGCGGCCTCGTGGCCGTGATCTGTGTGCACTGGATCTCGCGGCGCAAAGGCTGAGCTTGTCCTCGAGTCCGGGCACGCTGAAGGTGAAGACCTACCGCGAACTGCGTGATCGCGAGCGGGATCGCAGAGTGCCTGTGCTGAAATTGGGATCACTCTATTTCGTCTGGTCCTCGGCCAAACATCATTCGCACAAACACAGTCCGCCCCTCTGACTGTTTGTTTTGCCGGGCGGAAAGCCGTTTACACTTTTCTGGAAATGCTCCGGCGCGGCCCATTCGCAGGCAGCGCGACCTGGATCAGCTTGCCTCGCGCATCGCTTCGGCCGCCTGTAGGTCGACCGAGACCAACTGGCTGACGCCCTGCTCGGCCATGGTCACGCCGAACAGCCGATTCATGCGCGCCATGGTGATTGGATTGTGGGTGATGATGACGAAACGAGTCTCGGTGGTGGCAGCCATTTCGTCCATGAGATTGCAGAAGCGCTCAACATTGTGGTCGTCGAGCGGCGCATCGACTTCATCGAGCACGCAGATCGGCGCCGGATTGGTCAGGAACACCGCAAAGATCAGCGACATCGCCGTCAGCGCCTGTTCGCCGCCGGACAGCAACGTCATGGTCTGCGGCTTCTTGCCAGGCGGGCGGGCCAGGATTTCAAGCCCGGCCTCGAGCGGATCGTCGGATTCGATCAGCTGCAATTCCGCCGTGCCGCCGCCGAACAGATGCGAGAACAGCCGCTGGAAATGGCCGTTGACGACGTCGAAGGCGGCCAGCAGCCGTTCACGGCCTTCGCGATTGAGGCTCTGGATCGCCTGCCTGAGCTTGCGGATCGCCTCGATAATGTCCTCGCGCTCGGAGACGATCGCCTCCAGCCGGTCGGAAAGCTCCTTCTGCTCCTCCTCGGCGCGCAGGTTGACGGCGCCGAGCCGTTCGCGCTCGATCTTCAGCCGGTCGAGTTGACGCTCGATCTCGGCCATTTCTGGCATCGGGCTGTCAGCCTCCAGGCCGGTATGGCGGATGACCAGATGCGGCGGCGTGTTCAGCGTCTCCTGGATGCGCGCTTCGACCTCCAGCCGGCGTTCGTCGGCCGCCGTCAGCCGCTCTTCGGCGCGAACGCGGGTCTCGCGCGCCTCGGCCAGGAACTGGATCTGTC